>NZ_JBOFRG010000126.1:0-1833 GCF_051650885.1 Clostridium sp. | reverse complement strand
GTAAATTCTTTAGTTGCTCCATAGTTTAGAACCTTCATTTCTTTATCTCCATAGAATCTAGTTATTTTTTCACCAAATCCACCATCTAAGATACCATCTTCTAATGTTATTACTACATCATGGTCTTTAGTTAAATCTTCTAACATATCCTTATCTATTCCTGTTATATATCTTGGATTTATTAATGTTCCATCTATGTTTAGTTCTGATTTTAATTTTTCTATTACTTCTTCTCCAAGCTTAAAGAAACTTCCAAGCCCTATAACTGCAACTTTGCTTCCTTTTTTAATCATTTGGAATTTATTTAAATCAGAATAATCTTCTTGAACATTGAAGTCATAATTTCTTACAGCACCTACTGGTACTTTTATAAATACAGGATGACCTTTTTGCTCTATTCCCCAATCCATCATTTTTAAGAACTCTTCTTTACATGTTGGTGCTAAGTACACTACATTTGGAATGTTTGAAATTAATGGGATATCAAATATTCCATGGTGAGTAACATCAGCTCCTGTAATTCCACCATTATAAACTAATACTAAGGCTGGGTTATCATTTATTGCTAAGTCATGTGACATTTGGTCATATGTTCTTTGAATAAATGTACTTGCAAATGATGCTACTGGTTTTGCTCCTGCAAATGCCATTGCTGATGCACAGGCTATTGCATGCTCTTCTGCTATTCCAACATCTATGTATTGTTCTTTAAGTTCTTCTCTAAAAGGAACTAATCCTATAAACCCTGGTGTTCCTGCTGTGAGTGTAACTACAGTTTTATCTTTTCTTCCTTTTTCTAATAAAAGATTTCCTGCAAGGCTTGCATAAGTTTCTTTTGGCATTTCCATTAATAGCTTTTTAGTTTCTAAATTAAAAGGCATTACATAATGGAAGTTTTCTCTGTTTTCTTCTGCATCCTTGTATCCTTTTCCTTTAGTTGTATGTACATGAATTACTACTGGATGGTCTGTATCTTTAACTTTATTAAAGGTTTCTATTAAGCTTTGGATATCATGTCCATCTTTAACAAAATGATACTCATCAAATCCCATTGCTTTAAAGAAGTTATTTTCCGCTTTTCCTTCTGTATCTCTAAGTAATTTTAAGTTTTTATACATTCCACCATAGTTTTCTGCAATAGACATATCATTATCATTTACTAAAACTATAATATTTTTATTTGAAGCTGCTGCATTGTTTAATCCTTCAAAAGCTTCTCCTCCACTTAAAGAACCATCTCCTATAAGTGCAATTATATTTCCTTTTTCATCTTTAACATCTCTAGCTTTAGCTAAACCACAAGCTAAACTTACTGAAGTTGATGTATGTCCTATTGTAAAGAAATCATGTTCACTTTCATACTGTGATGTATATCCCTTTAAGCTTTTGAAATCTTCTTTATTTATGTATGCATTTTTTCTTCCTGTTAGCATTTTATGTACATATGATTGGTGTGATATATCGTATACTATCTTATCTATTGGTGAATTAAATACATAGTGAAGTGCTATTGTCATTTCAACTACACCTAAGTTAGGTCCAAAGTGTCCTCCTGTATAACTTACATTTTTAATTAAAGCATCTCTTATTTCACTTGCTAAAATGTTTAATTCATCTTTATTAAGCTTTTTAACATCTTCTGGACTGTTTACTTTATTTAATACTTTATAATCCATTTATATCATCCCTTCTTCTCTTTAGTTTAAATTCTTTTTATTAGTATACCCCTTAAAGTGCACTTTAAGTCAATATAGTAACTTTTAATATTCAAAGTATTTTATGAACCTTTTTATATAGAATGTGTTAAAATTTATATATAGATTACAAAAGGAG
>NZ_JBOFRG010000125.1:0-1532 GCF_051650885.1 Clostridium sp. | reverse complement strand
TAATATTGATCTTTTAGACTTCATATTTGATTTTTACTTAATATTGATCTTTAATATGTCAAAATATATTTTCACTTAATATTGATCTTTTTAGACTTCGTATTCGATTTTTATTTAATATCGATCTGATTTATTTAATAGTTGTTTTTTTTTACAAAATTTTGATCTTTTAGACTTCTTTTTCGGTTTTTATTTAATATTTATCTTTTTGTCTTCATATTTCTCTTTTAGTCTTCATATTTATCTCTCACGCTTAAAATTGATCTTTTTTACTTCATATTTACTTTTAAATTTTTCTTTATCATTTAAGCTTGATAAATAATTTAAAATTTTACTTAATCTTTTTAGCTTAAAGACAAATAAATTTATTTGGTTCAGTTTTTTGCCATTTAGATGTCAGTAGATTGTATAGAAGAGGTTAGTACGGAGTCTTTCATCTGACAAGGTTTCTTAGTTAAAAGATCTTTAAGTTTATTAGTTTTCCTTGGTATTTTCGACTCGGATCTTGAGTCCTCCCTTCCATGTTGTACCTCTTTAACTTCTCCCTTAGAACTCATCAGATTCTCCAATGCTTTGTTAATCTCTTCTTCTTCAGCTTCGTCTTTGTTCCAGAAAGATACTCTCAAGGGTTTTCTTAAGCAATACAGACTAGATGTATGCTTCCAAGGTAGGATTGATTTCTAGCTTTTAAATGTGCTTCTTGTGATACGTCGTTACCACACTGTCCCATCTCATTAAATATGAAACTATTCTGGTTTTAGATTTGTGAATTAATTCAAGCTCATTAGCAAAAGATTGTATTTTCTTAATTTTCCAAACAAAAAAACTGTCAAAAGATCTTGGTCGTTTATTTAGCTCGACAATCCAAATTTCCTTTCTCTTCTTATCAAATACAAGAATATCAGACTTGTTATGTTGTATTTTAAAGTCTGTTATAATACCCGTATCCACTCATACTTCAGCATTATCGATAGACAATACTTCTTGTAGAAAGAGGGTTCTTATCTTACTAGATTTTCTAAAGCCATACTTCTTACATAACAAGATATGTAGACATCTTTTACCTCGTTGTGTCTTCTCATATAATCAAACCCCGACATTCGATCTCATTTTTAAAGCTATATGATCTACTGTCTTTCAATTAGATCTTCAGTTAGGACATTGTCTCTCTTTACCAGCCATGCAGAACATCCTTTAAAATTCACTAGTTCATTCTTTCTTGCTTTATACTAATTTCTGTGATTTGTTCAAAGTTCAATCTCGCTGTAGAGCATAGTCTTTTAAGATTTCAAAAGCATTTTTTGGTGAACTTATCTCTTAGTTTATGTTTGGTCTTTAGGTAACTTACTATCTGTGAGAAGTGTGATTTGTTTTTGTTGGGTTCAGGCTTATGGCAGACACAGTGACTCTCAGCTTGGTGATCTGGAACAGCATGTGGACAATCACAAGTGAGATCATGATCATGAATAAGGGACCTGATTTCAGATGGTCAAGACAGGACAGTCATAGATGCGACTGATCACACTAAAATA
>NZ_JBOFRG010000124.1:0-10765 GCF_051650885.1 Clostridium sp. | reverse complement strand
ATGGAGTAGCGAGTCCAAGTAGCAATATAACTACAGGAATAAATATAACTTCACTTTTAGTAGGGGAAGCAAAAACAATAGTATTTAAGGTTAAAGTTGATACTATTCCAAGTGTGAATCCAGTAGTGAATATTGGTAGCGTTGACTACACTTATAAAGTTGACCCTACAGGTCCTGATAGCACAGGGCATGGTGAAGGAAGCAGTGGTGGAACTAAAATTAACAATGCAAACTTTAATCAAAGTAATGGTGGATTTACAAAAAGTGCAGATTTAGCATATGCAAAAATAGGTGATACTATCACATATACTTTAGCGCTTAAGAATTTAGGAAATGTAGATGCAAATAATGTAATTGTAATAGATACAGTTCCAGGAAACACAAGCTATGTAAGTAATACTGTATTAGTAAATGGATTAGCTAATAGTGGAAATCCAAACACAGGTATTAATGTAGGAACAGTTACACCAGCACAAATAGTAACAATAACATTTAAAGTTTTAGTTTTAAGCACATTACCAAATGATACAACACCAAATACTGCGAGTCTTAGTTTTAATTACAATGTAGATCCAAGTTTACCAAATAAGAGTGGTGGTTCAAACTCAAATACAGTTACAACAAAAGTAAATGCAGCTGTAATTGATGGAGCAACAGGAGGAGTAATAAAATCTGCAGATAAAGTATATGTAACAAAAGGAGAAGTTGTTACTTATACAGTTACAGTAAAAAATACAGGAAACGTTGTTGCAACTAATGTAATAATTAAAGATACTATTCCTCAAGAAACAAGCTTTGTTGGTAATAGCTTTAAATTAAATGGAGTTGTTCAACCAGGAGTAGATATAACAAACCCATTAGGAAATAATATAGGAAATATTAATCCAGGTGAGATAAAAACAATTGAATTTAAAGTTGTTGTTAATACAGTTCCAAATCCAAATGTACTAACAAATGATGCAAGAATAAGTTATCTGTATACAAAGGATCCAAGTAACCCAAATGGAGAAAGTGGGGAAGGAATTTCACCACCAGTAAAAGTATTTGTCAATTATGCAAGTTTTAAAGAAGGTGAAGGTGGAAATTCAAAAACTGTTGATAAAAAAGAAGCAACAGTAGGAGATGTAGTGACTTATACAATAGTATTAAAGAATGTTGGAAATGTAGCAACATCTAATACTGTATTTAAAGATACAATTCCAACTGGAACAACTTTTGTTCCATCTTCAGTAGTATTAAATGGTGTTGTACTATCAACAGCAAATCCTCAATCAGGAATAAGCTTAGGAACAGTTCAACCACTTGCAGTAAATACCATTGTATTTAAAGTAACTGTAAATTCAATACCAATTCCATTATCAACTTCAAATCAAGGATGGGTAGAGTATGATTTTACAGTTGATCCAGCAAAGCCAAATGGAAATAAGGGTGTAGATTTAACAACTGTAGTAACGACTGATTTAAAATATGCATCAATTGATCCAAGCACAGGAGGTTTTTCAAAAACTTCAGATTATCAAAATGTAGAATTAGGTGGGAATATAAGATATACAATAACAATTAAAAATACAGGAAATGTGGATGCAAATAATGTAATAGTTAAAGATAATTTACCACAAGAGGTTAGCTATGTTCCAGGAAGTTTAACAGTTGATGGAGTTGCTAATTCAGGTGATATACAAGCAGGAGTTAATGTAGGAACAGTAGTACCAAATGGAACAGTAAATGTAGCATTTACTGTAGTGGTAAACACATTACCTGCAAATGGAAAGATAGAAAATACTGCAACTGTAGACTATAAATTCACAGTAGATGGAATAGATAAAAATGTAACTACAACAACAGGGGTATTAACTAATAGCGTTATTAATGGGAAATTATCAGTTTTAAAAGTAAGTGATAAACAATATGCAGATGTAGGGGAAGAAATTCTTTATTCAATTATTATAAAGAATGAAGGAAATATTGATATAAATACTGTAAGCTTAAAGGATACAATTCCAGAAGGGACAAGCTTTGTGAAAGATTCACTAGGGGTGAATAATGTAGCAGTGCCAGGGGCAGATCCAACTCTTGGATATAGTGTTGGAAAGATAAGTATAAATGAAGTTAAAACTATAAGTTTTAAAGTTAAAGTGGTTTCAATTCCAGTAAATAACCCTATAAAAAATACTGTAGATGTAGATTATAGCTATATAGTAGATCCAAGCTTACCTGCAAAAAATATGAAAGCAACTGGAGAAAGTGGAACTACTCAAATTAATAATGCAAATTTCAATAAAGGTAATTTAGGATTTGTTAAGGGTGTAAGTAAAGCGTATGTAACTATAGGTGATGAAATTGAATATACACTAACATTAACTAATTTAGGAAATGTAGATGCAAATAATGCAATAGTTAAAGACACTCTGCCATCAAATCTTCAATTTGTACCAAATAGTGTAAAGGTAAATGGGGTTAGTAATAGTGGAAATATAGAGTCAGGTATAAATGTAGGAAAGATTAAGTCAGGAGCAAGTAGTGTAGTTTCATTTAATGCAAAAGTTCTAAGTATAATGCCAAGCTCTATTATAAATAACGTAGCAGTTGTGGGTTACACTTATATTGTAGATCCAAATAAGCCACCAGTTAGCAAAGAAGAGCAAAGTACAAATGGAATATCTAATATAAGAGTTGCAGATGTACAGATAACAAAAGTTTCAAACACAAATGTAGCCTATGTAGATAATATGATTGAATATACAATAAAGGTTGAAAATAAAGGGAATGTAGATGCCTTAAATGTAGTTTTAAAAGATACACTATCAAGTGGAGCTATATTTGTTGATAATTCTCTTAGTATTAATGGAACTATAATGCCAGGATTAAATATAGTAAATGGAATTACTATTGATAAAGTAGGACCAAGTGAAGTGAAAGTAGTTAAGTTTAAAGTGAAGTTTACCGAGGTGCCACGAGGAAGTATGTTTAAAAATACTGCAACAGGAAATTATGAATTTATAGTTGATCCAAATAAACCTCCTACTAGTGGAACCACAAATAGTAACACAAATACTGTAGTTGTATCTATTTATGTTGATCCTAATAAGGAAGTTCCTGTAGGAAACTGTCCAGTAACAATAGTTAATAGAATTAATCCACAAGTTTTTAATAATACAAGTGGAAGTTGTGGAAAGATTAAATATACTGTGGATGGAATTTGCTCTACTACAGAAAAGGCATGTGTAGGGGAACAAATTAGAAACTTTAAAATGTGGAAACAAAAAACTATATCATCAGAAAGTGATCTTGGAATTACAGATATAGAAGAGATTGAAAGCATAAAAGGTGAGGTTTTATTTATACGAAATGAAAGAGTAAAAACTCCAGATACAGGAAATACCACAAATGCGGAAGGTGAAAAGCTAACTGGTGAAAAAGAAGTTGTAGAAAGTGTAATTAGATTTACTTTAAGGATTATAACAAGTGAAGGTGAAATAATTAAAAAAGAATTCACTCAAATATTCTCAAGCTTTATAGTAATAGAGCGTGAATATTTGGGAATGAATTTAGTGCCTAAATCTTGTGTTGAAGATATAGAAATTGTGTCATTATGTAATGGAAAGATACAATTGACAAGTACAGTATTGACTTATTTAACAACAGGAAGTAGTTCAAGCTGTGGATTAAAATGTGAAGAAGAGACAGAAGTGAAGTATATGTCGATAAGTAATTTATGTCCAAATATAAGTGAATTCTTAGAAGTGGGACAAACGTTATGGAAGGAATTTGATGTATATTCAAATTTAATCGATAGTTCTTCAATCATAGGAGAAATACTATCAGTAAATGGAAGTATTGATATTATAGACTTTAAGGTTATAAAAACTCCATTAGCAATGAATACAAGTAATGAAGGCTTAGAATTAAGTGGAAATAAACTATTAATCAATATGTTATTAACCATAAAGATTAATTATATGGAAGGTGCAGGTTGTGGAATAGTTAAAAGAAAGAATATTAAGGTACCAGTAGGAACTTATATAATAGTTGGTGAAGATATGAATGTATGTGATTTAAATAGTTTTAATATAAAAACATGTATTGAGGATATCTTTGTTTATAACTCAAATGATAATGGAGTATTTAGTAATACAACAATAATAGTAAAAGCAACGCCATGTGCTAAGAAGCCATTATGTTAGGAGGGGAAGGTATGAAATGTTGTAGAAGTTGTAAGGATTCAAACCCTACTATAAATATAAGAAATAAACCTTGTAGTAATTCTATATTAACTACTAATTGGAAGCAGATAACTGTAAGTGAAAAAGTAAAAGTACCAGATGGTTGTCCGAATATAGGGAATATCTTAAATGTAAATGTCTTAGCACAAGTTGTAAGAAGTAATATAGTTGTAACACCAGATTCAGTAAATGTTCAAAATGCAGAAGGAACAGGTTTATCAGGTTACAAGGTAATTATAAATGGAGTGTTAATTCAAAGTATTATGTATGAAGGTTTAGAAGATGGAAGATTATTTACAATAAAAAATGAAACACCATTTTCCACATTTGTAATTATGGACCCTAAATATGATTTTAAAAATAATATGCCATGTATAAAATTATGTGTGGAAGATATGCTAGTAAGTAAAATAGATTGTAGAGAAATATTGAAAAATGTAGCAGTCTTAATCCAAGTTAATTAATCAAATTAGTGGTTGCCTAAAAAGAGGGCAACCACTTTTTATTAAAATATGATAATATTTAAATAAGATAGTTTTTGGAGGGATAAGAATGTTTAGAATAAATCTGCCAGGAAGTGAAAAACATAAGAAAATTCTATTGGTTATATTAATAATAATAGTTTTAGGCGTATTATTTAATTATATGAAGGAACATAAGACAGAGAAAAATGAAAATATTAAGCCAAATATTGAAACAACTATATCATAAAGCAAATAGTTAAGAATTTTGTAACAAAACTAGATACTAATTTTAAAAAATTTAAGTTAAGATAAATAATAAAGGAGATGATACGTTATGTTTAATATATTAGTAGTAGATGATGAAAAAGAAATAAGAGATGCAATAAATATATATTTAAGAGGTGAAAGGCTTCAAGTTTATAATGCAAGTAATGGAATAGAGGCTTTAGATATTATTGATGAAAAAAATATACATTTAGTTATTTTAGATATAATGATGCCTAAAATGGATGGGATAGAGGCATGTCAAAAAATTAGAGAAAAAAATAATATCCCGATAATTATGCTTTCAGCAAAAGGTGAGGATTCAGATAAAATTTTAGGATTAAATGTAGGTGCAGATGATTATATAACAAAGCCATTTAATCACTTAGAATTAGTTGCAAGAGTAAAATCACAACTGAGAAGATATGAAAGTCCATTATCAATAGAAAGTAAGGACTTTATAAAGGTAAGAGATTTAGAGATAGACACAGTGGCAAAGAAGATAACTGTAAGAGAGGAAGAGATTAAGGTTACAGCAACAGAATATAAAATCTTAGTTCTTTTAGCATCAAATCTTGGAAGAGTATTTTCTATAAAAGAGATTTATGAAAAAGTATGGGAAGAACCATTTTATAAGAGTGAGAATACAGTAACGGTTCATATAAGAAGAATAAGAGAAAAAATTGAGATAAATACCAAAGAGCCAGAATACATAAAGGTGGTATGGGGAATTGGATACAAAATTGAAAAGTAGTATAAAGCGATATTTTAATAAATTATGGCTAATAGAAGTTATACTATTGATTGTTTTAACTATAGTAAATGTTGAAGTCGTTATAGGATATATAGGGAGTCCTTCAACACAAAATGGAACAGGTGCAATTAGAGCTGTTTTAGATAGAAAGGCATTTTATGAAAATTCTTTAAAACAAGATGTTAGAACTATAAGCCAAAATGTTTATAATGAAACAGATAGTTTAGGAAAATTACTTACAGATTCACCAGGTCAAATAGAGGCTATAAGAACAATGCTATATAATGATAATTTATATAGTAAATCAGATGCTTTATTAAATGGAAACACTAGTAAAGATAACACAATTTCAAATAATATATTTTTTATAATTAGAGATAAGTCAAATGGAAGAATTTTTTCAAATGACCCATTTTTGCAAGGTACTGATAAATTAAGTGAAAAAGAAATGTATGATGCAATAAGTGAAAAATATAGAGGGCAAAAAGTAATAACCTATAGTTGCAATAATGTAAATTTATATAATAATAGTGTTCAAGAAGGCTTGGTTACATATTCAACTAAGATATTAAGACAGTTTGAAGAGGTATATTACACACCTCAATCAACCTTTGAACCAGCAGTAGATAATGCTATAGATGATTTGCTTTTATTTGCACTTAGTTTAGGAGTAAACATATTATTAGTAGTTAAATTAATAATAGTGTTTATAAATGCTAAAGGTAAAATTGAGATAAGTGGAAACTTTATTGGTGATATAATTTATATATTTAGATATGCATTTAAATATAGTGGTCCTAGAAGAACTTTAATAATAAGTATAATCTTAAGTATTATTTTCTATATAGTTTATTTATACCTGTTAGCAATAGGTGGAACTGAAAATAATATAATAGCTAAATTCTTCAGTGCATATCCATTTAAGGGAAGTATTTTACTTGTATTAATGCCAATGATAGGTGTAATGTACTCAGTTAAAAGAAATATAGAAATTGGAATGGTTAGGGATTCATTAAAAATAATAAATGATGGAAACTTTGACCACACAGTAAGAGAAGTTGGCGGAACTGAAATACGAGAGCTTATAAAAAATATAAATAAGATGAAAGATGGATATAATATAGCTGTTGAAGAGGCTCTTTATAATGAAAAGCTAAAGACTGAGCTTATATCAAATGTATCCCATGATTTAAAAACGCCTCTAACTTCAATAATAAATTATGTAAATATTCTTCAAGATAAAAGGATATCAGAAGAAGAAAAAGCACAATACTTGAAGATATTAGAGCAAAAATCAAGCAGGCTTAAAGGCTTAATTGAAGATTTATTTGAAGTATCAAAAATAAATTCAGGTAAAATAGTTTTAGAAAAGGTAAAGATAGATATAACATCTCTTATTTATCAAGTGATAGGAGAATACTCATCAATATATGAAGAGAAACATATTGAATTTAAGGTAGATTGTGAAGAAGATGAGATAATAATGGACCTTGATGGAATAATGATATCAAGAGTTATTGAAAATATAGTTATAAACTCATTAAAATATTCTATGGAAAATACAAGAGTATATGTATCAATAATAAAAGAAGAAAATGGAGTTTTAATTTCATTTAAAAATGTAGCAAATTATGAAATGGACTTTAATGAAAATGAAATGTTTGAAAGATTTGCAAGAGCAGATAAATCAAGAACATCATCAGTAGAGGGTTCAGGGCTTGGTCTTGCAATAACTAAGAGCATAGTAGAGCTTCATAATGGAACTACAAGAATAAAAAGAGACGGTGATTTATTTAAGATTTATGTATTCCTTCCTTTCGCAACTGAGAGAGATGAATTTATAAATAAAATAAATGAAGAGCAAATGGAAAAAGAGATAAGGGAGAATGATTAAGATGAAAGTATTATTTGTAGAATATCCTAAATGTACGACATGTAGAAAGGCTAAAAAGTGGCTTACTGAAAATGGAGTAGATTTTGAAGATAGAGACATAAAAGAAAACAATCCAACAAAAGAAGAATTAAAAGCATGGCTTGAAATGAGTGGTTATGAAATAAAAAAATTCTTTAACACAAGTGGAGTTCTTTACAGAGAGCAAGGAATGAAAGACAAGGTAAAAGTATTATCAGAAGATGAGCTTTTAGATATTCTAGCAAAAGATGGAATGATGGTGAAAAGACCAATATTAATTAAAGATGATAAAGTTCTTGTTGGATTTAAAGAGCAAGAATGGGAAGAAATAATTTAATTAAATAGACAGTATAAAGATTCAAGTAGATAAATTTATTTACTTGAATTTTTTTAGCTAAAATTAAAGAAAGGGGTGAATATATTTCTCTTAATAAATAAAATTGTCAAAACATAAAAGTGATTAAAAAAAGGAGATATTTAAAGATTGAATTATATAAAGTATACTTTTTTAGTCTAAATTAAAACTTTAATATTTTACATAATGAAATATTAAAACTATAATATATAAGTCAATATATTGTATTGCTTTGGAGAAAATACAATATAACTATACTACATATTGTTGAAAGGGGCTTGGGTGCACACTATGAAAGAACTTTGTAAAAAGGCTATAGCAGCTATACAAGATGAATACGGAACATATAGCGCAGAAACATTAATAGAAAAGATGGAACTAATAATAAGAGAGGGAATGGATAAAGAGGAGATAAGAGAATCGCTTATACAAGTTTCATTAGAATTAACCACAGATATGGAGCCAGATTGGCAAAATATTGCATCTAAATTATATGTAGAAAAACTATATGATAAAGTAAGAAAAAATAGAGGGCTAGAAAATAATGAGGAATTATATAAAAATTTATATAGCTTTGTTAAAAAGCTAGTAGATGATAAATTATATGGAAAATACATTTTAGAAAACTATACAGAAGAAGATATAAATGAGCTTGAAAAAGAAATAAAGCCAGAGAGAGATTTTCTTTTCACATATAGCGGTATAAAGTTATTAGCAGGAAGATATTTAGTTGAAAACTTTAATAGAGAAGTTTTAGAATTACCACAACAAATGTTTATGGGAATAGCAATGCATTTAGCAATTCCAGAGAAAAAAGAAAATAGATTATATTGGGCTAAAAGATTTTATGATGTATTAAGTTCATTAAAGGCAACAATGGCAACACCAACAATGGCAAATGCAAGAAAGCCTTTTTATCAATTAAGCTCATGCTTTATAGATACGGTTAATGATAGTTTAAAAGGAATATATAAATCACTTGATAACTTCTCAGAAGTATCTAAGTTTGGTGGAGGAATGGGAATTTATATAGGTAAAATTAGAGGACTTGGTTCACCAATCAGAGGATTTAAGGGAGCATCAGGAGGAATAATTCCTTGGGTTAAATTATTTAATGATACAGCAATAGCAGTTGACCAACTTGGAGTTAGAAATGGTTCAGTTGCAATATGGCTTGATGCATGGCATAAGGATATGCCAGAGTTTTTACAAGTAAGAACAAATAATGGAGACGATAGAAAGAAAGCACATGATATTTTCCCAGGACTTTGTTATCCAGACCTTTTCTGGAAGCTTGCAGAAAATGATATAGAAGCAGATTGGTACATGATGTGCCCACATGAAATTAAAAATGAAATGGGATATTCATTAGAAGATTTCTACGGAGAAGAGTGGGAAAAAAGATACTATGAATGTGTAAATAACGAAAAACTTGAAAAAAGAGTTATGAAAGTAAAAGACATAGTAAGAATGATTATAAAAAGTGCAGCAGAAACAGGAACACCATTTGCATTTTATAGAGATACAGTAAATAAAATGAATCCAAATAAGCATAAAGGAATGATATATTCATCAAACCTTTGTACAGAAATAATGCAAAATATGAGTCCTATGGATATTCAAAAAACTGAAATAGTTGATGAAAATGGAGATACAGTTATAGTTGAAAAAACTATAGCAGGAGACTTTGTTGTATGTAATTTATCATCAGTAGTTTTAGGAAATGTTGATGTAAATTCAGAAGAAGAGCTTGAATATGTTGTAGAAACTCAAATTAGAGGAATGGATAATGTTATAGATTTAAACTATTATTCAGTACCTTATGCAGAAGTTACAAACAAAAAATATAGAGCAGTAGGACTTGGAACATCAGGATATCATCATATGCTTGCGAATAATAGAATTCACTTTACAGATGAAGCTCATAGAGAGTTCACTGATAGAGTATATGAAAATATAAATTACTATGCAATAAAAGCTAGTATGAATATAGCAAGAGAAAAGGGAAGATATAAAGAATTTGAAGGTTCTGACTGGGATAATGGACAGTATTTTGAATTAAGAGAATATAACTCAGATAGATGGAACAATCTAAGAGAAGAGATAAATAAATATGGAATGAGAAATGGATATTTATTAGCAATAGCACCAAATGGTTCAACAGCTACTCTTGCAGGAACATCAGAAGGGGTAGACCCAGTAATGTCAAGATTCTGGCTTGAAGAGAAAAAAGGAAGTATCACTCCTAAAACAGCACCAGGACTTTCAGAAGAAACATACTGGTACTATAACTCAGCTTATAACATAGACCAAACATGGTGTGTTCAAATGAATGGAGTTAGACAAAGACATATAGACCAAGGGCAATCATTTAACCTTTATATTACAACTAACTATACAATGAGAGGAATAATGAACCTTTATATAGAAGCTTGTAAGGCAGGAGTTAAATCAATATATTATGTAAGAAGTAAATCACTAACAGTAGGTGATTGTGAAAGCTGTTCAGCTTAGGAGGCAGATTTTAAATGAGTGGATTTGATATAAATAAAAAACCATTATTTAATGAATTTGGAGATACAGAAATTTCAAAGAAAAAAATGATTAATGGTAATACAACAAACTTAAATGATTTTAATAATATGAAATATTCATGGGTAACTAAACTGTTACAACAAATTTAAATAAAACTATACAAATATGTATAGAAATATAGATTTAAAAACAGAAAGCCCTCTGTATCTAGCGATAGGTGCAGACTCGGAGTTAATTGCTTTTAACCCCTAAAGCCTT
>NZ_JBOFRG010000123.1:0-12284 GCF_051650885.1 Clostridium sp. | reverse complement strand
TGAAGAAAGTAATACAGTGCCAAGTACTAAGGGGCAATTAGTATTAGGTGATGCATTAGTTAAAGAACTTAAGGAAATTGGACTTGTAGATGTAGAGCAAGATGAAAATGGATATATCTATGCAACATTAAAAGGAAATATTGAAGGAGCTAAGAAGGTTGGATTTATAGCTCATATGGATACAGCACCAGACATGGATGGAAAATGTGTTAATCCACAAATCGTTAAAAATTATGATGGTGGGGTAATAAAATTAAATGAAGAATTTTCTTTAGATCCAGAGCAATCACCTGAAATGAAAGAGTATGTGGGAAAAACTTTAATTACAACAGATGGAACTACTCTTTTAGGAGCAGATGATAAAGCAGGGATTTCTGAAATAATGACAGCAATGGAGTACTTAGTAAACCATCCTGAAATAAAGCATGGAGATATTAAGGTTGGATTTACGCCTGATGAAGAAGTTGGAAGAGGAGCAGACCACTTTAATGTAAAAAGATTTGATGCAGATTTTGGATATACAGTAGATGGTGGAAGAATTGGAGAACTTGAATATGAAAACTTTAATGCAGCAGGTGCTAAAGTTACTATAAAAGGAAAGAATGTTCACCCAGGATATGCAAAAAATAAAATGGTAAACTCACAAATGATAGCATATGAATTTTTATCAATGCTTCCATTAAATGAAGTTCCAGAAAAAACTGACCATTATGAAGGTTTCTCACACATGATAAGCATAAAAGGTGAAGTTGAAGAAACTAATATGGCATTTATAATAAGAGATTTCTTTGAAGAGTCATACGAAAAAAGAAAAGAAGACTTCAAAAAGGCTGCAGAAAAGTTAAATGAAAAGTATGATAATAGAATAGAACTTACTATAACAGACCAATATAAAAATATGAAAGAAATGGTTGAACCTGAAATGCATATAGTAGATACTGCAGAAAAGGCGATGAAAATGGCAGATGTAGTACCAACAATTAAACCAATTAGAGGTGGAACTGATGGTTCAAGATTATCATTCATGGGACTTCCTTGTCCAAATATATTCACTGGAGGAGAAAACTTCCACGGAAGATTTGAATATGTTGTAATAGAGTCTATGGAAAAAGCTGTAGAAACAATAGTTAATATAGCAAAGCTTTATGGTGAAAAGTAAATAATTTAAATTTAGGCTTCATAAAAGATTGAAAAATCTTTTATGAAGCTTTTTTAATATATAAAGACAGATATTTAGGAATAAAATGATAATAGTGGTAAAATGTGATAAAATTAAATTTGCTAAATTATTTTAGTGAAAATGAGGGTTAGAAACTTACATTAGGTTTCATTATACAATGGGGGGATTTTATGAGAAGAAAATTAAGTGCAGCTTTATTAGGTGCATTATTAGTTCCATTTACATTTGTAGGCTGTGGAGCAGAGAAATTTATACCTAAAGAAAAAGAAGAAGTGAAAAACAGAGAAGAGGTAAAAATTGACTTAGTACAAGTTGATACAAATTATTTTCCAGAAATAAAACTTTATTTTACAGTAGAGGATTCTAAAGAAAATAAGATTTTAGAAAATTTAACCTTAAATGATTTCACAATAAACGAAAAGATAAATGGAGAGCTAGTAGAAAGAAAGATTGATGAAATTAAATTTTTAAATGATGATGAAAATATAAGTATTAATATGATAATGGATACAAGCTCAAGTATGCAAAATAATATGGGAGAGTGTAAAACTGCTGCCATGGATTTTTTAAATAATCTTAACTTTAATAAAGGGGATAAGGTTAGTATTATTGAGTTTAATGACATAGCTCGTGTAAACAACTATTTTACAAGTGATAAGGAGTCGCTTTTAAACTCTATAAGAGGGTTAGACACTTATGGACAAACTGCTTTATATGATGCATTAATTGATGGATTAAACCAAACTAATATGCAAGATGGATTAAAATGTATTATTGCATTTACAGATGGTGAAGATACAAGCAGTAAAAGTAGTGAAAGTGATGTTATTAAATTATCTAAAGAATATGGAATTCCAATATATATTATAGGAGCACAAGGAAATTATAATACGGTAGCATTAGAGAATATAACAAAAGAAACTAATGGTGAGTATATAAATATAGATAGAATAGAAGAGTTAAATAAGGTTTATGAGAAAGTCTTAAATAAATCTAAAAAACAATATATGCTTAAATACAAAACAGATAGTACAGAAGTCTCTGCTAAAGATGTGATATTAAAGGCAAAAAGTGACGAGTTTATAGGTGAAAAAGAAGATACTTTTGAAGTTAAGAAAAAAGAACATAGACTTGATATAAATAAATATAATGAATTAAAAAAGACAGTGGATAATGAAATTGTAGCAGAATCAAAAAATTTAAAGGGGAATTATTCAATAGCCTTTAAAGATTTAAATCATTCAGATGTGGTAATAAAAAATAATAAAAAGACAGTAGCAGCAAGTGTTATAAAGATTTATATAATGATTGAAGCCTATTATCAAATCCACAGAAATAACTTATCATTAACAGATAAATTAGTATATACACAAAGTGATAAGGTGGGAGGTTCAGGAACTATAGCAAATGGACCTGTTGGAAAGAGTTTTAGTATAGAAGAACTTTTAAAAGCTATGATGACAACAAGTGATAATGTAGCTGCAAATATGTTGATAGACCATTTAGGAATAGACAATATAAATAAAAGAATAAAAGCTATGGGATGCATTGATACAGAATTAAATAGAAAAATGATGGATTCAAATGCCATAAATAGTGGAGTAGAAAATTATACATCAGTTGCAGATTTAGCACTTACTTTAAGTAAAATATATAACGGACAAGCAGTTTCCAAGGAAGTTGATAAAAGAATGCTTGCATTAATGGAAAGAAATACAGTAAAGAAAAAGATTCCTAATAAATTACCAAAAGGGGTAAAGGTAATGCATAAATCAGGTGAGTACACAAATGTAGAAAACGATGCAGGAATAGTAATAACTGATAAAGGTGCATATGTTATCTGTGTTACTACTGATAAGGGAAGTAAAGAAAATCAAGAGAATTTTATAAGCAATATTTCGAAGAGAGTATATGATAAATATATGGAATATAAAAAATAAAAAGGGGATTAAGAAACATGAGATTTTGTAAAAGGTGTGGGAATAAACTAAATGACAATGTAAAGTTTTGTGGTAAATGTGGTTTAGAAAATGAGGCTAAAATAGAAAATGTTAAGGTTGAAAATACTGCTAGAGAAGAAGTGAAAGAGCCTAATATAAATGAAGAAGCTAAGCTGAGAGAAGAAGTTAGATTAAAAGAAGAGGCTAGACTATGGGAAGAGTCAAAGCGAAGAGAAGAAGAGAAATTAAGAGAAGAATCAAGAGCAAGGGTAAGCCTAGAAAAGCCTAAAGTAGATTTACAAAAAGAAAGAGTACAAAGCTCAGGAGAAAAGCTTCAAAAACCTAAAAATGTTGAAACTAAAAAGAAAAAATCTAATGGGAAAATAATAGGAATAGCTTTAGTTTGTGTAATAGCAGCTGGTGGTGCTTTAGGATACTTTTTATATGATGATATTTTATATAAAAAGTATAAGAATGATGTGGAAGCGACAAGCAGTGTAAGTGAAAAATTCGTATACTATGATAAAATTGCAAAGCTTGAAAAGTTTGATGAAGTAAAAGGCGAGGTAATAAAGTTACTAAAAAATGATTCTAGCAATATTGGATATTTAAAAAGAATGGAAAATGTGAAAGATGAAGAAAAAAATAAAATAGCATTAGATGTTTTAAAGGCTGATGCAATATCAAAATATGATAATGGACAATATGAAGATGCAAAAAAAATATTAGATGAAGCTAGCAAATATGGATATAACTTAAATGATGCATTATATACTAATGTGATAATGAAGTTAAATGAAAATAACAGTGGACAAAGCATAGGAACAGATACAGGAGTTACTGAAAATGAAGAAGATATGCTTTTCAAAGATAGTAGCGATAGATATTTAAATGAAGAGGAATTAAGAATTTATTCTAAAGAAGAATTAGCAATAGCAAGAAATGAAATATATGCAAGACATGGATATGTATTTAATCAAGAGCCATTTAAAAGTTACTTTAATGAAAAAGATTGGTATACTAAAGATTCTTCATTTAAAGGTTCTGACTCTGAATTAAATGATTATGAAGTGAAAAATATTCAATTGTTACTTAAATTAGAAAAAGAAAGATAAACTAGAATTATAAGATAATCCTTTGCATAAAAATAGAATAAAGAAAATACTAGAAGGTGAAAATATGATAAATCTAGTCTTATGGACATCTGTAATAGGTGGAGCAGCAGTAGGTGCGACACTTGTTGAATTAAGAAATAAAAAAGTTAAGAAAAAAGAAAAGGAAAGACAAAAATACTCTAAAAAATATAAACAAATAGAGGGTGTAGATTTAAAAAAAGTAAAAGAAATTGTGGATAAAAAAACAACAGAAATTTTAAAAAATGAAAGAGTGTCTTTAAGAGAAAAAGAAAATATTAGAACTATTATTTATTCAAAAGTGACAGAGGAATTATTTAAAGAAATTTAAAAGGAACTGAAATTTTCAGTTCCTTTTTCAGGTTAATTTTTTTGTGCTTCTTTAGTTTGAACTGTATGTGTCTCAGAAGAAGTAGAAGTTTGTGAAACTCCTTTATTACTAGCTTTTACTGGTGTCGCATTTGAAGATTGTGTGTTAGAACTAGAATCAGAAGATGAACTAGAACTATTACTTTGATTACTTGAAACACTTTGGCTAGTAGAAGCAGGTGCAGGTTCTTCTGTTTGAGATGTAGCACTTGAATTACTATCTGAGCTGCTAATTGAAGTGCTTTGTGTACTTTGATTAGAACTGCTATTAGTATTGCTATTTTGTTCACTATTATTTTGAATTTCAGAATTTGAATTCTCAAGATTTTGTGACGCATTTGAGACAGTGGAAGTTGTCGCATTTTGTACGAATGGAGTAACTACTGCATCAGTCTGCGGAGCAGGTGTTGGAGTAGATCCAATTGGTGAAATCATTGGTCTTGAAATTTCTATATTTAATGAATGTATTGTTCCTTTAGCAGTTCCGTTTAAATAGGCTTCTAATTGTTTTGTGAAGGGACTATTTGGATACTTGCTTGAAAGGGTGTTGTAATAGCTTGCAGCAGCTTGACTGTCATCAGCTTGAAGTGCTTGAATACCTTCTTTGTAAAGAAGTTGTGCATATCCAGTATTTGAGATAGATAATGCGTTTTTAATTCTTTCATTTAAGTATTTATTATTTGTATGTAATGAATTCAAAATTGAAAGACATTCTGGATAATTAGAATTATTCATATCTGAAATAGCTTCATTATATTGAGTAGAAATATTTTTAAAGTTTTGAATAGCAACTTCCTGTGTCTGAACTAATTTATTATCTGCATATGTTATAGTATCTACATTTGAAAGATCTGAAATGGCAGTTTGTAGCTGGCCATTTTCTAAAGCAGTCTTAGAATTGTTAACAGCTGTAACAACTACAGAATCTTGATATATAAAATAATAAGCAATAACACTTATAATTGCTAAAATAATCCCTATAGAAATAACTGTAGGAATTAAAGGAAATTTGTGTTTTTTCATTTAAATTACCTCCAATATTAAATTATTGAAGTAGATTAAAGCTTTATTATTTAAAGGATAACATATAAATATAACGGTAATATTACATTAGGATTAACTTTATAGCACTAAATTGAATTTAAAAATAAAAAAAGTGAAAAAACTGATAAAACTAGACAAAAAAGTATAAAATGTGTATAATGTTAATAAAGAGTTAACAAAAGAAGAGGGGATGTTTATATGTGTAGATTGATAAAAATAAAGGTGGACGATTTTAACGTAAAGTCATTTATAAGAGATATATTAAATTATTATAGAAAAGAATTAAATCATAAGGATATATTATGGTGGATTGAAGGCTTAAAGGAAAATGATATTTTAAACTTTAACCATAATGGATGCTTAGAAGAGCAATTTTTTAATTATATAAAAAAAGATGGCAATAAATTATATGTTCCATTTTTAGAATACAAAAATGTGAAACAAGCTATTCATTTAAATGGAGAAGTAATAAATATATATTCAATATCAAATGAAGAAGATAATGAAGAAGCAGTAGGAATAGAAATAGAGAATATAAATGGAGCTTATATAATAAAGACATTGTCAAAAGAAGGTTTTGAAAATATAAGCTACATAAAAGATAGATATAAAATAGCATAAATAGATTTTAAAAAGAGTTTAGAGATAAGCTCTTTTTTTTATTCAAATATAGGTAAATAAAAATACATATATTTTTGGTATTATGTAGAATAATAATAATGCTTAATATATACGTAAGGAAGGCGAGAAAAAATGATAAAATTAGAAACAGTAGAATTAAAATATGATATGGGCGGAGACTTTATAGTAACATTAGTTGCAATTGAAGATGAGAAGGATTTAATATTAGTAGATTGTGGAATGATGAATTCATATGAAATGATAAAAAATGGTTTAAAAGAAAAGGGAATGGATATAAATAAATTATCAAAAGTAATTATAACTCATCAAGATTTTGACCATATGGGTGGATTATATGAAATAAAGGAAAAACATCCCAATATAAAGGTTATAGCATCAAAGGAAGAAGCTAAATACATAAGTGGTGAAGAAGAATTTTTAAGAATTCAAAATGTAAATAAAATAATTGATAAAGTAGATGAAGAAAAAAGAAAAGAGTTAGAGGCTTATAAAGCTAGGCTTAGTACAGTTAAAAATGTAAAGGTTGATGTGACGGTTAAGGATGGAGATATTATAGGTGGGATTGAGATAATAGAAACTCCAGGACATATGCCAGGACATATTTCAGTTTTAGTTAAGGAAAAGAAAACATTAATTACGGGAGATGCATTGGTAGTTGTAAATGGAGAGCTTATTCCATCAAATCCACAATATACACTTGATATGGAAAAAGCAAAAGAATCTATAAAGAGACTTTTAAATTATGATATAGATACTCTGATTTGTTACCATGGTGGTGTTTATTCTGATAATGTAAAAGAAAAAATAAAGAATTTCTAAAAAAAGAGGAACACTTTTCTTAAAATGTGCTACTAATGTAATAGTAGAATGTTTTGGAGGAGAGGTTTATGAAACCTAGAAAAAAAGATGGAAAAAAAGCAATACTTATAAAGGATATAAGTGGGAATATTGACTTTAAAAAAATTAAAAATACGGGAATAAATGCAGTTGTTTTTAAGATTCCATGTAGTTTAAAATGGGAGAAAAAAAATATTGTTAAAAAGTGTGAAGAAGCTAAAAAACAAGGTCTTCTAGTAGGGGGATGCTTTGAAATAGATTGCACAAAATCTATAAATCTTCAGAGCATTATGATTGCAAACATAATTAATAAAATATCGGTAGATATTTACCCAGTAGTAGAGATTACAAAAAATACTGGAACTACAAAAAAGGTATTTTCAGATAAGTGCCTTAAGCTTTTGAAAAGAATAAAAGAAAATTTAGGAATGGATTGTATTATAAAAGCTGAAATAAATTTTGCAAATGAAAATTTGGATATAAGACTTAGAAATAATATGTTTTGGGTTGTAGATAAGGAAAAAGATATGCCGAGCAATAGTACTGTTTGGAGTGATTGGACTTGTTTTAGTTATTCAAACAATTTTGTTATTGAAGAGTTAAAGATGAAATTTGAAATTTGTGAGATAAAAGAAATTATATTTTTAAATAAAGGATGCGATTGTGGATGTTGTGAAAAACATGATACAAAGCCAGATGTGAAACCAAAGCCAGATGTAAAGCCAGATGTGAAACCAAAACCAGATGTGAAACCAGAAGAAAAGTGTGAAAGTATGAAAGGTTTTATAAAGGGAGAAATAGTTGCGAACTTACAAAGACAATTAAATATTCAGTTTAAAGCTGGATTAAAAGTAAATGGATGTTTTACAGAAGAGACTTTAGATAGTTGTATTTTAATTATGAGAAATGCAAGAGGACCAATAACAAAAATTGTACAAACAAGATTAGAAGATAATGGTTTTAGTGTAGGACCTACAGGAGTAGACGGAATTTATGGTGATTATACTATTGCAGCAGTAAAAAGATTTCAGAAAAAATATAATTTGAAAGTAACAGGAGTAGTAAATAAAGCAACTTGGAGAGAATTATTTTTAAAAAGATAGAACAACTTAAAAATGTTTTTCATATAGATAAAATAAATAAATTTTATGGAGAAAAATATGATAAGTAGAAGAGAAGTAAAAATACAGTTTATTGTAGAAGAAAGATTTATATTTAGTGCAACATGCATAGCAACAGTTAAGGTTGATTCTGATGAATTAGAAATAATTGATGAGGGATATTTAAAAGACATTGAAGATTTAGACCAAATTGAATTTGTTGAAGTAACAAGTGGAAAATACAATGAAGAAGACATACCATCAGAAGAAGATATCCAAGAAGATGATATAGAGGAAATAATAAGTATATCATTAGATTAAAGGGAGTTTTTAAACATCCCTTTAATCCAATCTTAATTAAAAAGTAACAGTATAAATAAAGATAATATGCTAATATTAATGATATTAGCATTATTTTTTGCTATAAAACAAAAGAAAAGGAGAGTAAAAAATGGGGTTAAATTTACATTTGTTTTACTTGATTAATGGACTGGCATACAAAAGTGCAGTATTAGATTGGATTATGATATTTTTCACTAAAGTTGTTCCTATTATATATGCATTAATATTACTTGCTGTATTCATAATAGGAATGAGAAAAAGAGACAAGAATATAAGAAAAGTTGCAATAAGTACAGGCGTATTTACAGTGATAAACTTGATTATAAGTTCTATTATAGGAAAGATTTGGTTTGAGCCAAGACCTTTTGTAACACATCAAGTAAATCTATTAGTGCCACATAAGGCAGATGCATCATTCCCAAGCGACCATGTTATAGGAACATTTAGTATAGCAGTAGGGCTTGGATGGTTTAGTAAAGTTTTAAGAGTATTAATGATAATAGGAACAGTGTTTGTAGCATTTTCAAGAGTGTTCGTTGGAAATCACTACCCAGGAGATGTTATAGGTGCATACATAGTTGTTATAATTATGAGTTTCATTTATAAAAAACTTTTAAGAAAACCTATTGAAAACTTATATTTAAAGGTTGATAAAAAAATATTTGGATAGAATATAAAGATGATTTATTAAAATGGATAAATCATCTTTTTTTACTAAAATAATATAAAATTTATAAGAAAAAATATAAATATTTAAAGTAAAAATTAAAAAAGTCGAGAAATAAGGTAGGAATTAAAAGTATAAAGATATATAATAAAATGATATGAGTAAAAAATAAGAATTTTAACATAAGAATAATAATATAGAAGGTGATTAAATGACTAAAACAAAAGGTTTTCTACCTATAAGTAGAGAAGATATGGAAGAACGTGGCTGGGAGCAATGTGATTTCATTATAGTAACAGGAGATGCATACATAGACCATCATAGTTTTGGAACTGCAATAATATCAAGAGTATTAGAAGAGGCAGGATATAAAGTAGGGATAATTCCACAACCAGATTGGCATAGTTTAGATGATTTTAAGAAGCTTGGAAGGCCAAGACTTGGATTCTTAGTTAATGGTGGAAACATGGACCCTATGGTAAACCACTATACAGTAAGTAAAAGATTAAGAGATAAAGACCTTTACTCACCAGGTGGGAAAATGGGACTTAGACCAGATAGAGCAACAATAGTTTATTGTAATAAATTAAGAGAAGCATTTAAAAACATAAACATCGTAATTGGTGGAATTGAAGCCAGTCTTAGAAGAATGGCACATTATGATTATTGGAGCAATTCAGTAAGAAATTCAATTCTTATAGATTCAGGAGCAGATTTACTTGTTTATGGAATGAGTGAAAAGCAAATAGTAGAAGTTGCAAATGCTTTAAATGATGGATTTGAAGCAAAATATATAAGACACGTAAATGGAACATCTTATGTAGTTGAATCTTTAGATGAATTATATGGAGATTATATTCTTTTAAATGATGTTAAAACTATAGCAGAAGATAAAGTTCTTTATGCAAAAGACTTTAACATTCAAGATGAAGAACAAGACCCTATAAGAGGAAAACAATTAGTTCAACCTCATGGAAAAAGATATGTTGTAGCAAACAAACCAGAAATGCCTTTAAATAGAGCAGAGCTTGACCACGTGTATGGACTTCCATATATGAAGGATTACCATCCTATATATGAAAAGGATGGAGGAATTGCAGCAATAGAAGAGGTTAAGTTTAGTATAGTATCATCAAGAGGATGCTTTGGAGACTGTAACTTCTGTGCAATAACATTCCACCAAGGAAGAACAGTTCAAAGTAGAAGTGAAGATTCTATTTTAGAAGAAGCTAAGGGAATAACAGAACATAAAGACTTTAAAGGATATATTCATGATGTTGGAGGACCAACAGCAAACTTTAGAAAAGAAGCTTGTGAGCATCAACTTACAATAGGAGCATGTAAAAAGAAAAAATGTCTTACTCCTGGAGTATGTAAAAACATGAAGGTTGACCACACTGAATTCGTAAATCTTTTAAGAAAAGTTAGAAGTTTACCTAAGGTTAAAAAAGTATTCATCCGTTCAGGAATAAGATACGATTACGTTATGGCAGACAAAAACGATACATTCTTTAAAGAACTTGTAGAACACCATGTAAGCGGACAGTTAAAGGTTGCACCAGAACACGTTGCACCAGAAGCTTTAAAATATATGGGTAAACCATCAGGAGAAACTTATAATAAATTTAGAGAGAAATTCTTTAAATTAAGTAAGAAAGCAGGAAAAGAGCAATACTTAATTCCTTATCTTATGTCAAGTCACCCAGGATGTGGACTTAAAGAAGCAATTGAACTTGCAGAATATTTAAGAGATACAAAATATCAACCGGAGCAAGTACAAGATTTCTATCCAACACCAGGAACACCATCAACAACAATGTTCTACACAGGGCTTGATCCAAGAACATTAAAGCCTGTATATGTTCCAAAAACAAAAGAAGAAAAAGCAATGCAAAGAGCATTACTTCAATTCAAAAAGCCTCAAAACTATAATTTAGTTTATGATGCACTTATGAAGGCAGGAAGAGAAGATCTTATAGGAAACGGACCTAAATGCTTAATTCAATCTAAAGAGCAAAGATACCTTGCAAGTATGAGAGGAAAATCTGCAAGCTTTAGAGGAAAATCAAGTTCTTCTAAACCAGGCGCTAAAGGAAAAGGAAAACCTTCAGTTGCAGGTGGGAAAAAGAAGCATGGACCTAAGAAGGGAAAAGGAAGCTTTAAGAAAGTTAAGAATTAAAAGTTAAGAATTAAGAATTAGGAGAGCTAGAGATAGCTCTCCTTTTTACATGAAGTTTAATTGTTCTGCTTGCTTTGTTTCGATGTGAAGGTTTTGACGGATTGGGTTTCCATTTATGTATTTCCACATTTTGATTTTTTTAGGAGTAATTTTATACACAACTTGACCATCTAATAAACCATATGCTTTAAAAGAACTAGGATGAACTTTTTTATATAACTCCATCAATTCTTTATTCTGTTCATCAGTCCAATTGCCAATTTCTTCGGCTATGCCTTCAATTGAAATATTATTAAAACATAAAGAAATATTGTTATTCTCTTTAAGTTGATTATATTTTAAATAACATTTATTTGTTTGAAAATATATATCTAAACCCACATTTATAATACTCATAGATCTTGAAGAAACATTGTTATTTAATGCTGTAGATAATACCCAAGTTTTATTTTTTTCTAAATTTGATATGACCTCGTTTTTTAAATCATTATAGTTTAATCTCATAAATTATATAACTCCTTTTCATAGAAAAAATTTACATAATTCTAGTATATATGACTTTGGAGGAAATATTAATAGTTTGAAATATAAATTTGAAAAATTATACAGTTAAATATTTACAAATTACATTTTATGGAATATACTGTATATATAGGATATGAACAGTAGTATACAGCATAAACAGTTGGAGGTGAGGCTTTTATGAATATCTTTATTACGAATAAATCTAGTGTTCCTATTTATGAGCAGATTGCTTTATGTATTAAAGAAGAAATTGAAGGAGGGAGTATTAAGAAGGATGAAATTTTGCCTTCTATTAGAAGTTTGGCAAGGGAGCTTAGGATTAGCGT
>NZ_JBOFRG010000122.1:0-15524 GCF_051650885.1 Clostridium sp. | reverse complement strand
CTGTTATCAACAATCTTTCCACTATCTTTTATTTTATGAAGTAACTCTAAGATTCCAATCTTTAATTCTTCAAATACTTTATCTAATTCTCTTACTGTAAGTCCATCCTCATATTGGTCTAATAATGCATCATATCTTTTTTCTTTATATCCATAATAATCTGCAAATCTTTTTTGAAACTCTACCATCTTTTCTAAATGTGGTTTAAATATTTCAAAGTCCTTCTTTTCCTTTGCTTCTTCCCAAGCTCCCTGAGACATTGCTGAAGAAAGAATAAACTCCTTATACATTTCCTCTGGTATTTTCTTTGTTTGCTCATATCTTTTTTTAGAGTGATTTACAATTCCCTTATCCATATCTGATAATTCTTCAGTATTCTCTTTAAAATACTCAAGAATTTCACCCATTTTATCAGACGTAGTTAACTTAAATAATTCTCCTGATAGAAACTCCACAACACCAGCTCTTTGCTCTATTGCTTTCCTCGGCATTTTTGTTTGCATATCCCAATAAGCAAGTTCTAATGCTGCATTCATCTTTCCTATCTTATCTACTTCTACTTTTAATTCTTTT
Source organism: Clostridium sp. (assembly GCF_051650885.1). Classification (GTDB taxonomy): domain Bacteria; phylum Bacillota; class Clostridia; order Clostridiales; family Clostridiaceae; genus Clostridium. Next base: position 14,951 of record NZ_JBOFRG010000122.1, on the reverse strand, counting down.
AACTTTTCTTCCATTCTTCCTCCTACCATTCTGGTCCAAAATATAAAACTGATTCAGTTTCTCTACAATACTTTGTTACCATACATTCACTAAGCTTTCTTGGACATTTAAAGCATACACACCCTAAATCTTTTCCATCACAGTTTCCATTTTTGATTTCTGGACACTCTTCACAATTTACTCCAACACCTGCTGCCATTTTCTCTTCCTCCTTTAAATATATTTACTCTATTATATCAAACTAACAAAAAGAAAAAAGATATCTAAAAATATAGATACCTTTTTAACTATTTATCCTAATATATCTTTTCTTTTAAAATTTATATTTGCTAATGTTAAGAACACTGCTGTTGATACAACCATTAACACTATTCCATGCTCTGGTTTTAACATTATATTATCATATAAACCACCACTGTTACCTTCAATAACTGCTAGAGGATTATTATATCCTAAGAATGTCATATGACTTAAATATCCAAGTCCACGCACAAAGTTTGGTAGTATTGTACCACCAAATAAAACTATTGTTGCAATTGACATTGATATTATACTGCTTTTACATACTGTTGTAATTAAAAACACTAAAGATGTTGATGCTATTATAAATAATCCCTGTAATAAAAATACTTGTACCATTAATTCTTTCATAGTAATGTAATATCCTGAACCCATTACTTCCATAATTCTTTTTATTCCATACTCTTGCATATATAATTTATCATATTCATATTCTACACCAACCTTTGCTAAAAGGTTTAAACTATCAAATCCATTTATCATTCCTGCTATTACATATATTATTAATTGAGTTCCTATAATTAATAATATTAAAGTCGTTACTAACAAAATAAATTTTGACATTAATATTTTCATTCTTGAAACTGGTTGTATTAAAAGAAATTTAAAAGTTTCATTTGTTCCTTCATCTGATACTATATCACTCCCAAAAAGTGCTATGAAAAGCGGGATTAAAAAAGCTAATGTATATGAATAATTAATCATTATACTAGCTGGTTCAAATCTTTGTACGTTTAAAGGCTTTACATTCTTTTCTAGTGAATGTTGTAATAAAACTACTGTTTCTTCCTTCCTTGAAATTGATTCATTTAATAGTTTCAGCTCTTCTTTTTTTCTTTCTTTACTTAATATTGTATTTTCTTTTAGGATAGCTCTCTGCTTTTTCAAGTCTGTTAACTCCCAGTTCCCCTTCTCTAACTCTTTTTTCGTATGTTCTTGCCAAGGTGTTGGATTTATTTTTTCTTTTTCCCAGTATTTTAAATTATTTTTATAAGTTCTTATTTCATCTTTAATATGGTCAGCTCGCTCCTTTAACTTTCTTACTTCATCACTTTCAGAAGCCTCAGCTATCTCATTTTCTACATTTCTAAGCTCTTCTTTTGCAAAGCTTATATCTTCCTTACAAATTTTTATCATATAATCTGGCTTATCCTTTAACTTTGCCCGTTCACCATTCATATATAGCAAAAAAGTAAAGCCTATTGCTGTTAATGCAAATAAAATGATTAAAATTCTTGTTTTTGGTTTCTTAAAAAATTTTATAAATTCATTTTTTATAAGTGCTCCCATTCTTCCCCCTCCATAAAATTCCCAATTACCTTAATATTAATTTAAATACCTTAATTAATTTATATGTATTTTCTTATTTTTTTCTTAATTTCCTTAATCTACAAGAAAAATACTCAACTTAATTTTATATCAAGTTGAGTATTTTTTCTATTTAAACTAAAATATCTTTTTTCTTAAAGTTAAACTGTGCTATTGCTAATAGAACAATTGTTGATACTACCATAAGTATTAATCCTAGTTGACTACTATAGCTTACATTATAATACATATAAGCTATTTCCCCACCTATAACTGCCGTTGGATTATTATATCCTAAGAAAGTTAAATGAGCATATTTCCCTAGTTGTGTTATAAACATAGGTAAAATTGAACCACCAACTAACACCACAGTTGAAGCTGCCATTGAAATCATATTACTTTTACAAACTGTTGATATCATAAATACTAATGCACATCCTGCAATTATAAATAATGTTTGGAACAAGAATACTTGTCCAACATACTCTCCAAGAGTTATATGATGACCTGTATTTATAATTTCTACAACTTCCTCAAATCCCTCTTTAAGTTGGATTGGGTCATACTCAAATTTTGTTCCTACTTTATATAATAATTTTAAATGGTCAAATCCCTTTGTAAATCCAACTACTAAAAATATTACTATTTGTGTTCCCATTATTAAACCAAGTGTCGTAATTACTAATGTTATAAACTTAGACCATAGGACTTTACTTCTTTTTACTGGTTGTATTAAAAGAAACTTAAACGTTTCATTTGTCGCTTCATCTGATACTATATCACTTCCAAATATAGCTATAAATAATGGAATTGCTAAAGATAATATCATTGAAAAAGTCATAATTAAATTTCCTGCTACAAACTCTCCCCCATTTAAAGGTTTTACATCTATACTTAATGCATATTCTGCTCTAACATTTCTATCTTTTATACTTTTAATTTCTCTTTCAAGTCTTCCTATTTCCCTCTCTTTATCAGCCTCTTTCATCCCTTTAGAATTTTCAAATACTTCAATTTCTTTCTTTATTCCTTCTATTCTTTCATTACTTTCCTTAATTTCTTTTTTAAGCTTCGTTTGCCATGGTATTGGATTTAATTTTTCTTTTTTTAATTCTTCTAATCTTTTATATGAATTTTCTAAATCCTCATTATAATAACGTAAATTTTCTTCATATGATTTAATCTCTTCTTTATCTGTTGATGTTTTCAATTCCTTTTTTAATTCTTCTATAGATTCCTTTGTATATTTTATATTACTTTCTTCATTTTCTATTTGATATTCAACACTATCATATTTTTCCCATCTTACACTGTCTCTCTGTGCTAGAAATACACACCCTGCCGCAGCTATAAAAAATAATACTAATAATGCCCTTGTTTTAGGTCTTTTAAATAATTTAATAAATTCATTTTTTACTAATGTAAACATTAATTTTCCCCTCCTTCAACAAGTTCCATATATCTTCTTTCTAATCCATCTTTACTTCTATACATTTCTACAACCCTAACATTTTCTTTAACTAATACTTGTAAAAGTTTTGGAGATGTTTTTTCATGAATTACTAAATGATATTCACCTTGAATTTCTGTTACCTTATCCACAAATCCTTGCTTCGTTAAAATATCTAATATTTTTTCCTTTTCTTCTTCTACTACTAATACAAAGTTTTCTTTGCTTCCTCCAATAGTAGATGTACCCATGCTTTCTACTGATTTTATTACTCCATCCTTTAAGAATGCAACTCTATCACACATTAATTCAATTTCACTTAAAATATGTGATGATACAAAAACTGCAATATTTTTTTCCTTTGCAATTTTCTTAATAAGCTCTCTAAACTCTCTAATCCCTGTTGGGTCTAAACCATTTGTTGGCTCATCTAAAATTAAAACCTTTGGGTCTCCTACAAGAGCTGCTGCAATCCCAAGTCTTTGCTTCATTCCTAATGAATACCTTTTTGACTTATCGTCTATTCTGTCTTCAAGCCCTACAAGCTTTATTAATTCATCAATCTTCTCTTTTGGAACCTTTCTTACTCTTGCAATTTGCATTAAGTTTTCTCTTCCTGATAAAAACTTATATATTGCAGGATTTTCAACAACTGCCCCAATATGTGTTAAAGCTTCTTCTCTTCTTTTCTCTAAATCTTTTCCACATATCTCAACAATACCTTCATTTTGTCTTATAAGACCAACAAGCATTCTTATAGTTGTTGTTTTACCAGAACCATTTGGTCCTAAAAATCCAAATACCTCTCCTTCTTCAACTGCAAAATTTAAGTCCTTTATAATTTCTCTCTTACTTAAAGACTTCTTTAAATTCTTAACCTCTAAAACTATCATTAACTCTTCCCCCTACTTACTCTATAAACAAATAATAAAACAAACTTCTTAATTATTTGTTATATTCTTCCTTAATATTTCCTTAACATTTCCTTAAGACACATAAAAAAGCAGATTAAACTAGCAATAATACTAATCTAACCTGCTTACTTTCTTTAAAATAAAGTAAATAATAACATTACTACAACTCCTGGTATTCCAAAAATCCCTGCAATAAGTGCTGTTACTATATTTATTCCTATATGAATTCCAAATCCTGCACCGATTAAGTTAACTACCCATAGTAATATAACTCCACCAATACCGTTCAATAATAATTTTATTGGCCATTTTAATAATTTTATTATTACATATAAAATTATTAATCCTATCAACATATAAATTAATCCATCCATTTTTTTCACCTCACCTCTTATTTAATACCTTAATAACTAATATTCGGCAAGTCTTGTGCAATTTCCTATTATATATTCTCTTGATGCTACTATTCCATTTCTTTTTGCAAGCTCCATAAAATAAGAATATCTTTTCATTGCAGCTTTTTCTGCATATATAGCAACCTCAATTAAAAGTGGATCACGTACATTATCAAATGCACTTCTTGCAATTTCTATCTCTGCCTTTGTTCTAGTTATTTGCTCTAGTATATAATCTTTTTCACTCTTATTTCCTAATATATTATTAAGATATCCTTTTATGTTATTTTTTTTCATTTTTGTATTCCCCCTAAAAATTTTCTTATTTTAATCTTGTCCAAATTTTTAAGGTTTATACAATTTTTTTATTTTTGTAACAAAAAGATATAGAGTTCATAGTATATAGCATAAGAAGCTTTTCACTCATTCTCAAAACAAAACTTCTAACTCCCATCTATGAACAAGGCTCAAAGGTAAACTTTGAGCCTTTCTTTTCTTATATAATTGTTCTTCCTTGTAATGCCTTAGATAAAGTTACTTCATCTGCATACTCTAAATCTCCACCAACAGGTATACCTGCTGCGATTCTAGTTACTTTAACATCTAAAGGCTTTAATATCTTTGCTATATACATAGCAGTTGCTTCACCTTCAATGTTAGGGTTAGTTGCTATAATAACTTCTTTTACTGTATCACTCATTCTAGCCACTAATTCTCTTATTCTTATATCTTGTGGGCCTCTTCCTTGCATTGGTGAAAGATTTCCATGAAGTACATGATAAAGACCATTAAACTCTTTTACTTTCTCCATTGTCATAATATCTTTTGGTTGCTCTACAACACAAATTATACTCTTGTCCCTATTAGGATTTCCACAAATTGAACAAGGGTCTGAATCTGTAAAGTTTCCACAAACTGAACAATATTTTATAGTTCCTCTAGCTTTAACAAGTGCATCTGCAAACTCACGCACTTCATCATCTGGAAGATTTAAAATATGTAATGTTAATCTTTGAGCTGTTTTTTGTCCTATACTTGGAAGCTTTGCAAACTCACCAATAAGCTTCTCTATTGCAACTGGATAAAATTCCATAATTATTTCTCCTTGTAAACTTTATTTTTATATTATTCATTATACACTAAGTTTACCTTTAAAGTATTCTATTTATTCTCCCATATAGTTGACATATCAACTATATGGTGATAAACTTTATTTAGTTGCTAAAGCAACTTTTATTTTGATTTTAATTTAGTTGCTAAGGCAACTTTTGAAAGGAGGAGTTTTAAATGAACTCATTACAAAAATTCACTATATTATCACTATCATTTCTTTCACTTATTGCGACAGCTGCTATGGCACCTGCACTTACTAGCATTCAATCACATTTTATAACTGCTTCTCCAACTCTTATAAAATACGTTGTTACTTTACCAGCTTTAATTTGTATTCCTATTGGACTTTTAAATAATACATTTTTAAAATATATTGGGAAAAAGAAGCTTATTTTAATTGGTGTCATACTTTATACAATCGGAGGTTTATCTTCAGTTTTTGCGACTGGTATTTATTCACTTTTATTTACAAAAGCTATTTTAGGTCTTGGACTTGGAATTACAGCACCTCTTTCTTTAGTTTTAATAGGTGACTTTTTTCATGGAAAAGAAAGAGCTAAGTTTATGGGATTTTCTACTGCAAGTACTAATTTAGGTGGTATTCTTTCAACTCTTTTAGTTGGATTTTTAACTACTTTTGGCTTTAGATATTCTTTCTTAGTTTATGGAATTGGTATAATAATTTTTATTTTAATTCTTTTATTTTTACCACAAATTCCTGACCAAAATGAAGATACTGATTTACATAACTCTTCTTCTGTAACAATAAAAGAAATAGAAGAAGACATTAAGCTTAATAAAGGAATTTTTAAGTATGCTCTTTTAACTATGCTTGCACTTATAGCTTTCTATGCTATTCCAACAAATATGGATTTCTTAGTTAAATTCAAACATCTTGGAACTGCATCAACTGCTGCAAACATTGTTTCTATAAGCACTTTATCTTCTCTTGTTTCAGCTTTACTTTTTCCAAAGCTTATAAAATTATTTAAATCCTCTTATGTTTTAATTATATTTATTTTAATGACAGTTGGATTTATTATTTTAGGTATAGGACATGCTCTTTCACTTATAATATTAGGAGCTATTTTTATAGGCTTTAGCTTTGGAGGAATTATCCCTTTCAGTATGTTATTTGCTTCAAACTTAGTTCATAAAACACATACTGGATTATCTATTTTAATAGTTACAACTGCAATTTATGTAGGCGAATTTTTATCACCATTAGTGCTTCAAATTCTTTCTAACTTTTTAAGAATAAACAATGTTATTGGTTGTCTTCTTGGAGCTGCTGTAATTTGCTTATTAGCAATTTTTGTATCTATCTATGTTATAATAAGTAATAGAAAAGTTTTAGTATAATGTAAAGGAGTTTTTAAATTGAATAGTTTACCCTTAGATTTATTAAGAAATGCTGCCCTTTTTAGAAAGCAATACTATATTTATATTTCTAAAGCCATTAAAGATTTTGATTTAAATATAAGCTCTGCAGAATTTGGATTTTTAAAAGAACTTATTTATAATGATGGAGTTATTCAAGAAGTTTTAGTCCATAATACTTGCATTGATAAGGCAGCTACTAGCAGAATAATTAAATCCTTAGAAACTCAAAATTTAATCAAGCGTGTTCGTAATGAAAATGATAAACGTAGCTTTAATGTTTTTTTAACGCCTGATGGTAAAAAACTTGTACCTACAATTGAAACTATTTTAAACCATTGGTATTCATCAGTTCAATCTTCTGTAGGTTCTGAGAATTTAAATACTTTTATAACACTTTTTACTGACATAAATGCAAATAGCTTTAAATAGAACCGTTCTATTTAAAGCTATTTTTTTAATTAATTATATTTAGCGTATTTCATAAAGTTCACCACACCAAGCTTTTCAAGCCTTGTTGCATGTTTCTTTAATCGTCTTACATAATCTTTGTAATCTCTATTTTCTTTTTTACTCCATCCAATTTCTGCATGCCCAAGCATTCGTGGATAAATCATATAATCCATTCCTTCTCTTGTTTCTATTGTTTCCGCAAATAAAGCAGCTTCAACACCTAGAACAAGTTCTTTTTTTGCAAAATCTGTTGGGTCCCAATTATAAGAGTCCTTTATAGAATTATGCCCTGCCCATGAAAGACCATATGGTGTTGTACTATCATACTTCATGTCTAAATACGCCTTGCTTGCTATGGAAATTATCATCTTCATTTCTTTTTTAGTTCCTTCTTCATTTGAATCCTTCCAATTTTGAAGAACAGTCCTATTATCAATTTCAGAAGATGTATCTATTGGATCCCATCCTATTGGTGTTTTCCCATAACTTTGAACCATTTTTGAAACTCTTCCCACAAAATAATCATAATCCTTCTTTGGTGTTACATGAGTTTCATCACCACCTATATGAATATATTTAGAAGGTGATATTTCCACAACTTCTTTTATAATATCTTCAATGAATTCATAAGTTTTTTCATCCCTACACATAAGAGAGCTTATTCCAACTTCAATACCTGTATAAACTTCCTTTTTAATACCATTTGGATTTAAAAAATCATAAGATGCAAGCATTGCAGTCGTATGCCCTGGCATATCAAACTCTGGAATAACTTCAATATATCTTTCATTTGCATACTCTACTATTTCTTTAAAATCTTCCTGTGTATAATATCCACCTTCACCTCCACCAACTGATGTTTTACCTCCTATTTCAGTAAGCTTTGGATATTTCTTCATTTCTAATCTAAAACCTTGGTCATCACTTAAATGCAAATGTAATTTATTTACCTTATACCTTGATAAAATATCTATTTGCCTCTTTACTTCTTCTACTGAAAAAAAGTGTCTTGCTACATCAAGCATTATTCCTCTATACTCATATTCTGGGCTATCTTTTATCTCTACAAATGGTATTACTGCTTTAATATCTTTACTATTACTATCTTCTAATTCTTCTGGTGCTATTTGTCTAAAGGTTTGTAGCCCTCTAAATATTCCTTCTGCTGTTTTTCCTTCAATTAATATTCCCTTTTCTCCTACACTTATTTCATAACCTTCATTTCCAATGTCTTCTTTATCTTTTGTTATCTTTAATTGAATATAATTTTCTTCAACCTTTTTTGAATTTACTTCAAATGAGATTCCTGTTCCTTTTAATATTCTTTTTAATTCACGACTATTTTTTTCTAATCCTTCTTTATCATTTCCTACTAAAGAAATTTTAGTTTTCTCATTAATTTCAAAAGCTCCATCTTTTTCAACATAACTTAACGGAACTGGTAAAATTATATTTTTCACTTCTTCTGTTCCTACCTCTTCACTTCCTTTTTTTGACATTAAGAAAATTCCAAAGGTAAATACTATTACCCCCACCAGTATAGTTCCCCACATAAATAATAATTTTTTCATACCCTCTCCCACTTTAATTTTCATCTTATTTAAGGTCTATTATTACCTTTTATTTTTTATTCCCATATCTCTAATGATTTATAATAATTTATATTCTTCAAAGACATTCTATTTCCTTGTATTTTAAGTCTTTTTTTATACTCATTCCAATTTCTATTTTCTTTTGTTGTCCACCCTATTTCACTATATCCTAAAAGTCTTGGATATATCATATATTCTAATTCTTCCTTGTTCTTTATAGTTTCAGTCCATACTGGTGCTTCTATTCCTAAAACTAATTCTTTAGGTGCAAAATCTGTTAAGTCCCAGTTATATCCCTTTTCTACATTTATAAATCCAGCCCAATCTCCTCCTATTGGTGAATTTTCATCATATTTCATATCTAAATAAGCTTTGCTGGCTATAGAAATTATCATATTCATTTTTTTGTTTTTAGCCTGTTCGTTAGAATCTTTCCAATTTTGAAGTATTACATCCTTGTTTATTCCTGTGGCTGTATCAATAGGGTCCCATCCTATTGGAGTTTTCCCATATTTCTTTGCAATTTTTGAAACTCTCTCTACAAAATAATTATAATCTTCTTTTGATGTTGAATCTGCCTCATCACCACCTATATGTATATATTTTGAAGGAGATATATTGCTTACTTCTTTTATAATATCCTCTATTACAGTATATGTTGCTTCACTCTTGCACATTAAGCTACTAAAACCAACATCAGTCCCTGTATATAATGGCTTTCGTCTTCCATTTGGATTTAAAAATTCATAAGATGCAAGCATCGCATTTGTATGTCCTGGCATATCAAACTCTGGTATTATTTCAACATATCTTTCCTTTGCATAATTTACTATCTCTTTGAAATGCTCTTGAGTATAATATCCTCCTATACCACCACCTACTTGTGTCTGACCTCCAATACTTGTAAGCTTAGGCCACTTCTTTATTTCTAATCTAAAGCCTTGGTCATCACTTAAATGTAAATGCACTTTATTTATTTTATAATCTGCCGCAAAATCTATCTGCTCCTTTATATCATCTACAGGGAAAAAGTGTCTTGCAACATCTATCATCAATCCTCTATACTCATATTCTGGTTTATCTTCTATCTCTATAATTGGTGCCTTCCAACTTATATTTTTCATCACATCCATACCCTCTATTTCTGTCGGCAATAATTGTATTAATGTTTTAGTTCCTCTAAAAATCCCCTCTGGCTTATGCCCTAAAATTTCTACTGTTTTTTCAGTACTCTTTAGCTTATATCCCTCGTTACCAAGACCAATTGCACCTCCAACTGTAGTTAAGTAAATATAGCTTCCTATTGGCTTTTCATTTTTTATAATTCTAATATCAAAGCCTGTTGATTTATCTAACCTTTTCTTTAATAAATTTGCTATATTAAAAATCTCTTCGGTCTCAACATTATTTTTTCCTTGAACATATATTTTAGTATCTTTTAAAAGACTAAAACTTCCACTTTCAATTTTATATTTATTCGGCTTTGGTATTACATCAATTTCTCTATCTTCATATGCATAAGAATTTATTCCTATATTTCCTAAAATGAATAAAATAGCAATCAATAATACCTTTAAGAATTTTTTCATTTTCTTCACTCCTTAAAATTTTTTCTTACTATTTTTATTCCCAAATTAATCTATAATTATTAAAAAACACCTCAGAAATTTTATTTCTGAGGTGTTCCTATATAAATGGAAGCCACTAATATAATTTATATATGCATAATACGTTTTATTGCATATCTTGTTATTATATTAAAATTTAAGGAGGCTTCTATGTCTTTTAATAATTGTACTTTTAATAACTTTAATAACTTTAATAATAATCAACATTGCAATTGTCGTCCTAATAAATGGTCATGTATTCCCTATCCTTACGAATCTAAGCCATATTTAGGAATCGATAATACAGCTGGCTTTTGGCCACTTTACTATTTTTATCGAAAAAATAATTCTTTTTTAACCATCTATAATGAAACTATTTCTTTTAATATTGATAATCCTTGTAATACCAATTTCTATAAGGAACTTGAATTAGTTGAAGATGTTCAAGCGAATTTAACCGATAAACAAAAGGAAATTGCACTTTTCTTTGGTACTGGAGTCCCACTTCAACAACTAACTCCAATACTTTTAAAACTTATCTCAGCTTATTCCATAACTCCACCTAAAGCCGCTAAATTAATGTGTTGTGTTCAAAATGCACTTAATGATGCTTTTGTACTTGCTTGGCACTTTAAATATCTTTTTGATATTCCAAGACCATGTCAGCTAAATACTAATTTAATTACCTATCTAAATACCCCTAAATTCCCAAGTTATCCATCTGGCCATTCTGTAGTTTCTGGTACTTTTGAAACTGTTCTATCATACTTTTTCCCAAAAGAAAAAGATTCATTGAAAACTTTAGCACAAACTGCTTCAATTTCTAGGTTATATGGTGGAATACATTTTGAATATGATTTAACTCAAGGTCTTAATCTTGGCCGTCAAATCGGAGCTATCATAGTTGATATTTTGAAAAAGGAACGAGATGAAAATAACATTTTAATCAACGCTCCCTTCACCAACTCTTCTTCTTATGATATTTTCCCTAAATTTTAGAGGGAGTGGCATAGCCACCCCCTTTATTTTTGCTCTTTCAACAATATCTCTTTTTCTTTAATAAATTCTCTTTCCATTGCATCGTTTATAGCCTTCATTATTTCATCAACACTTTTTCCTTCACTAACTCCTAAATTAAAGATATTATCCCATAATTTAAAAGCTTTATAATCTAACGCTGTAACTTTATATTCCTCTGTTTTCATCATTGATTCTTCATATAATTTTTGTTCTTTTTGTCCACCTAAAAATTCATTTTTATGCTTCATTGTATCACTATTATTTCTAAATGGCTCATAAGCTGATACACTTCCAAGTCTTCCTAAATCATTATATTTAAAGATATAAAATTCAATAAACTTCCATGCTGCCGCTTTATTTTTACTGTTTTTTGCCATTGAAACAAGAGTTGCGTTATTCCATCCATAATTCCCAAAAGGTAGTGATGTTACTCTCCATTTTCCTTTTTGTTCTGGAACCATTGTCTGTAGTTCATTAGCTCCCCACGAACCTAAATATAGCATTGCTATTTGATTATCCTTTAATAATTTTTGCCCTTTTTCAGACCAAATATCAGTAAGTGGTGAAAGCCCTTTTGTATGAGATGCTGCTGCTATCTCAATAGCTTCCTTAAACTTCTCATTATCTCTTACATACTCTAATTTTTCATTAAAATATGGCATCTCAGATGTAGATACTCTAATCATTTCTGCAACCCATTGCATTATATAAATATTATCATTTCGAAGGGTTTCTCCTATTTTGAACCAATTCTCTTTATTCTCCATGAATTTTGCAAGCTCCTTTGGTTCACTTGGAAAGCCATACTTTTCCATTATATCTGCTCTATAATAAGTAACAATCGGTGCACTTGCAACAGAAAGTCCTAACATTTCACTTCCATCAATGGATTCTCCAAGCTCCCATAACTCTTTATCAAAGTCCTTCTTATATTTTTCTAATCCATAATCTTCTTTTAATAAATTCTCTAGTCCTTCTATTCCATTAAATTCTCCATAATGATTACTGTCTATAATAAATAAATCAGCATCACCTTCTTCTTTTAGTAAGGATTTTTTATAAGGCATTTCATATTCTCCATAAGTAAATACTTTTAAATTTATTTTTATATTTGGATTTTCTTTTTCAAATTCCTTTATTACTTCTTCTAGCCCACCAAAATATGACCATAAATTTAATGTTATTACTCCATCCTCTGCTTCCGCCTTACTATCTATTGTCTCTTCTTCCTTAGTACTTGCCCCACATCCTACTAAAAATATCATACATAATATTAATAAAATTACTCTTATAAATTTTTTATTTCTCACTTTCTCTTCCCCTCATCTTCTCTATTAAATTTTTCAATTCTACTGGTTTACTAAATAGATATCCTTGTAGTTCATCACATCTAATACTTTCTAAGTATTCTCTTTCTTCCTCTAATTCAATTCCTTCTGCTACTACATTTAGCTCTAAGCTATGTGCTATCTCAACTATTAGCTTAACCACTATTTTTTTCTTTTCATTTTTATGGATGTTCATTACAAAATCCCTATCTATTTTAACCTCATTTATAGGTAATGACATAAGTTGATTTATTGATGAGTACCCTTTCCCAAAATCATCTATTGATACATTAATCCCCATTTTCTTTAAGTCAACTATCATTCCACTTACCATAGCTACATTTTTTATAAGAACTCCTTCTGTTATCTCAACAGTTAAATATTTAGGCTCTAATTTCGATTTCATTAAAGCATCCTTTATTACATCTAATATTTCATGATTTGCAAAATGCTTTGCTGATACATTCACTGAAATAGGAACCTTTTTACCTCCTATATCTTGAAGATACTTATTTTTTTTACAAGCTTCATAGATAACCCATTTATCTATTTCTAATATTAAATCTGATTCTTCTGCTATTGGTATAAATTTGTTAGGTGGAATTAACTCCTCATCTTTCTTCCATCTTATAAGTGCTTCTAAGCTTTTTATTTCTAATGATTTACCTGAAAATTTTGGTTGATAATATAATAAAAACTCCTCTTTTTCAAGTGCATTATTTATTCCCTCTTCAATACTCACTTTTTCTAATAATTTTTCATTTATTTCTTCATTAAATAATTGTACGTAATTTCCGCCATTTTCTTTAGATGTATACATTGCAATATCTGCATATTTTATTATTGTATCTATCTCTTTACTATCATCTGGATACATGCTCACACCAATACTACATTTTGAACTTATCACTAAATCATCTATCTTAAATTCCTCTTCAAAGGATTTTATTACACCTATGCCTAAGTCTTCTATCTCTCTATTTGTATTTGGTTTTATTACAAATACAAACTCATCACCACCTAATCTAAATACCTTGCAATTCTTATTTTTTAATCGCTTAAACCTTTCTGCTACTTTAACTAAAAATTTATCTCCAATATAATGTCCCCAAGTATCATTAATCACTTTAAATCTATTTAAATCTATAAACATTACACAAATTCTACTATCTCTATTCTTCAAAATTAATTCATCAAGATATTTTTTAAAATAACTTCTATTTGGTAATTTAGTTAAAGGGTCATAATATGCTAACTCATAAAGTCTATCTTGTGTTTTATTTAATTTTATAAAGTTTTCTCGTAGCTTGTCCGACATTTCCCTTATATTTTCACCTAAGGCTCTAATCTCAAGAATACTTTCCTCTTCCCATTCAATCGCCACATTATTTTCTATCTTTTCTGATAATCCTTTTGTTATCATGGACAGTTTATATAAATTATTGAAGATTACTCTATTTAATATCATAGCTAAAAATCCAATAATTAAAGTTATTAAAACTAATAATTTAAATCTACTTATATGTTCCTTGATTATACTTTTATTGTAAGTTGCTGTTGGAACTTCTACTTTCATTATCAATTCATTATTTATAATTTTATTGCTATATACAAAATAAGAGTCTACCCAGTGATTATCAATTATATAATTTCTTTTTATAGGAATGACTTTACTCAAAGTATCATTTAATTCTTTTTCTTTGTAATTTTCATAATTTAACTTTTCTTTTTCATAGTTGTTTATATATAAAATTTCTCTTCCATTATCGCCTTGGAGCCTTATATCAAACTCTTTATATCTAGATATTCTTTTTATACTTTCTTCTAGTATTCCCTTTTCTATTACTCCTGCAAGCTTAAGATTTGTTATTGATGCCTCTGACCATGTAGATAGTTCGTCATCAATATATCTATATATTTCAGCTGATAGCTCCTCTACATTCTTACAAATATTTTTATAGCTTTTCCCCAAATCTATATACATATTTATTACAAAAGGAATAACTATAGCAAGTGCTAAGGTATGGATTATTATATCTATATATTTTAAAGTTACCTTTTTCTTATATAGCTTATTTTTTATAAAATACA
>NZ_JBOFRG010000121.1:0-9755 GCF_051650885.1 Clostridium sp. | reverse complement strand
TTTCAGAAGATGATTTCATGGAAAAGTATGATATAAACTGGATTAAAGGTGTAGAAGTATTAAAGCTTAATGATAAAGAAAAAACTTTAAGCTTAAGTAATGGAGAAACTTTAAGCTATGATAAAGTATTAATAGCAAGCGGAGCTTCATCATTTATACCACCAGTAGAAAACTTAAGAACTGCAAACCATGTAGTAGGACTTAGAAACTTAGAAGATGCAGTTGAAATAGTTAATAGAGGAAAAAATGTTAAAAGTGCAGTAGTGCTTGGAGCAGGACTTGTAGGAATAGATGCAGTTTCAGGACTTATGCATTATGATTTAGACCTTTCATTAGTTGAAATGGGGGATAGAGTTCTTCCTCTTCAATTAGATAAATATGCAGCTAGTAAATATGAAGAAAAGTTCTCAGAAGAAGGAGTTAACTTAAAGCTTGGAGTGGCGGCACAAAAGCTTAATGTTGATGAAAATAATAATCCTGTAAGCTTAACATTAAATACAGGAGAAGAGGTTCCTTGTGAATTAGTTGTAGTAGCAACAGGAGTAAGATCAAATGTAGCATTCTTAGAAGAAAGCAATGTAGAGTGTGATAGATTTGGACTTATAATAGACCACGCTGGAAGAACAAATGTGGAAGATGTATTTGGAGCAGGAGATGTAACAGGAAGAAACCCAATATGGCCAACAGCTGTAAAAGAAGGAATAATTGCAGCATCTAATATGCTTGGAATTAAAAAAGAAATGACAGATTTCTTTGGAAGTAAAAATACAATGACATTTGTAGGAATAAATACATTATCTTTAGGTACAGTTAACTTAAATGATGAAAACAAAGATGAATATGAAGTAGAAGAAGAAAAAGATGAAAATGGATATAGAAAAATAATTCATAAAGATGGAAAAATTTATGGAGCATTAATTCAAGGAGATCTTTCATATGCAGGAGTATTAACACAGCTTATAAAAGAACAAATTGATGTATCAAAGGTTAAAAAGCCTTTATTCGAAATAGATTATTCAGACTTCTTTAATGTAACAGAAAACTTTGAATATAAATATTAAAATGATTAGTCAAGTATTTTTATACTTGGCTATTTTTTTGCACAAAAATAGAAAGAAGTACATAACATATATGATACAAAATAAAATAAAAGTGAAGTGAAGCTATCATGATTGAGAAAATAAGGAATTTAATGACCAATATACAAAGAAATATTTCAAAAGTATTTTCAAGAGTTTACACTACAGCTAAATTTTTGGCGATAGTTGGAGCCCTTTGTTTTATCATGATTGCAATTTCTGTTTTTGATCCAAATTTAGATGCAAGTGGAAATTTAGTAACTATAAGAACGGTTTTTTCATCAATAGTTGGATGTCTTTTAGAACAAACATCAAGAAAAGTATTATGTACTGATACTACAGTAATGTTTAAAAATTATTGTATAGGAATATTAGCTGTAAGTATAACCTTGTTATTAGGATTAACAGAAGTTTTTGGAGTAGATGTAAATAATCCATCTATAATCTTATTAAAAAATGTGCTTTTTTCAAGTATAGGATTTTTAATAAGTGGAACTAAGGATTGTGAATAATGGAAAATTAAGAATTAGGGGGAGTTGCAGGCAACTCTCTCTTTTTTGGACTCAAAATTTATCTGGCGATAAATTTTATCGTGGGAGGAATTTTTAGTTAAGAGTTAATAGGTAAGAGGTTAGAATTAGGAGGAATTGCAAGCAATTCTTTGGAGGGGGCTCAATATTCATCTGGCGATAAATTTTATCGTGGTGGGGTAAAAATGAATTTTGGAAGAATAATAGGTCTGAAGTATTAATAAAGCGATAATTATTAACCAATGAAATACAAAGTCTATTGAAAACAAATATCAATTATGATAATCTAAATGAGATTTAATATCAAATAAAAATAAAAATAAAGTTAAATTTTATATAAAGAAAAGAGGAGAAGGATGTTTAAAGTTCTATATGATAATAAAAGATATAAATTGAATATTGTATTATTTACAATAGTTTTTGCAGTTATGGGAGGAGTTAAAGGAATTGTGGGTGATGCTTTTAGAAGTTATTTGAAGCTATCTAATGATAAAGCATCGAATGAACTTTCTATGCTTATTGGGTTTTCAATGATATTTTTAGTGCTGGCATTATTGTTTATAAAGAAGGTTGGACATAGAAATATGTTTATGATAATAACTGTTCTAATGGGGATAGCGTTTATTTTAGCTATCTATTCTAAAAATTATTATGCAATTTCATTTTCATCTATAATACTCCATTTAGGAGATAAAGCATTTGATATTATGATGGCTTTAGTTTTTATGGCTTATACAAATAAGGAGAATAGAATTTTTGTTTTTACAAGAGCCATAATATTAAATGTTTTAGTAGGAATAGTTGTAAAAATGTTTGATGGGAAAATTGCAGTTTTACATTTTGCAAAGAGTATGGGAATTAATTATAGTAAGGCAAATGAAATGACAGCACATGTAGGAAGTTTTAAAGGAGAAGTTTTATTAAATTATATAGATGGATTTAAATTTGTACTATGGATTGCAGTAATATTAATAGTAGGTGTAATTATTTTATTGAGTTTAATGAAAGAGAAAAGAGAAGATTATGTTAGAGAGGAAGGAATTATAGAAGAACTTGGGAAGATTAAAGAAAAAACTAAAATTAAAATTTTCAATAAGTATACTATAGTTTGGATTATATATGCAGTTTTAATGGGAATAGAGTCTAACTTTATTACACCAAACTTAGAAATTTATTTTAATAGAATGTTACATATAAGCAGAGGGGAAACATCAACAATACTTGCAATGCAAGGTTTAGGAATGTTAGTATTTTTAATTTTAACGCCTTGGATGATGAGAAAAATGGGGAATATAAAATTCTTTGGGATTTTAATATTTTTATCAGGACCTGTAATGATAGTAATGGGGCTTGGAAATTTCTTTTTACCTTATACAGGTTTAGTTATGGGAATATCAATATTTTTAAGATATGGATTTACACATGCAGTACATCCAATTCAAGATTCTATTCAATTATTAATTGTTAAAAAAGAAATGAGACCAATATTCTTAGCTATTATAACAGGAATAAATGCAGTTATATCTATAGTAGTTGGATTTATAGGAGCTAAAACTTTATTTAGTACATTAAGAGGTTATGAAAATTTATTTTATTTCTTTGGAGTTGTATTTATGATATCAGGGATACTTATTTACTTTACATTTAAAGGAGAATTTAATGGAGATATAGGAGAATAAAGTAAAAATATAGATTATTATGTAGAAAAATGGTAAAATGGGGAATATGATTAGAGAATGGAGAGATTAAATGAGAGAGAATAATTTAGAAATTCTTGATATATTTTTAAATGAAAAAGAAATTTTAGTATATATTATTGACATAAAAACAAATGAAGTACTCTATGTAAATGAGAGTGTGAAGAATATATTTAAAGAAAAAGATATAGTGGGGAAAAAATGTTATGAAGTTTTTCAAAATCATAAAAAGCAATGTCACTTTTGTAAAACAAGTATAATTGAAAAACATTCAGATGATTTTTATATATCAGAATATTATAATGAAAGATTAAATAAATATTTTAAGGTAAAAGAAAAGATAATTACATGGATTGATGGAAGAGATGTAAAGATTGAAATAGCTACATGTATTGGAAATGAAGTAAATAAAGAATTAGGAAGAGTCATAAGATATGAAAGAAAGCTAGAAGAAATATTAGATGATTTTGAAAAGGGAAAAGGAATAGATTATTTAGTAAATAAAACGTTAGAGCTTATTGGAGAATATATGAGAGCTGCAAGAGCATATATTTTTGATATTGATTTATTTGGAAATGTTATAAGTAATACATATGAGTGGTGCAATCTAAATGTAGAATCACAGATAGAAAATCTGAAGAGAATTCCTTGTACCGATATGCCATGGTGGATGGGAAAGCTACTAAATGATGAAACAATCTTTATTTCCAATATAGATGAAATGCCAAAGGAAGCTGAAAATGAAAGGTCTGCATTAAAAGCTCAAGGTATAAAATCAGTAATAGCAATTCCATTTAAAATATTTGGACAACTATATGGATTTGTAGGAATTGATGATATTTATGCATATTCAATTGAAGCAGAAAAAAATATGGAAAGTCTTATGAATTTTGTGAGTGTAATATCAAAGCTTATGGAGAGTAACTATAAGGGGTGCAATTCGAATAAGATAAAAAGTATATATAACACTATCTTAGAAACAACAGTAAATCCAACAGCTATTATAGGAGAAAAGGGAAATATAATAGTTTATAATGAAGAATTAAGAAATTTTATAGAATTAGATGAAAAAGATTGTATTAGGGGAATATTTATAGATAACTATCTAGAGCCAGAAATGGACATAGAAAGTAAAGAAAATAAGGTTTATAAAATTCAAACTAAAAATGGTATAAAGTATGGAATAGTAACATCAAAGAAAATTATAAATTCAGAACAGTATATAGTAACTTTATTTGACATAACTGAAATTAAAAATAAAGAAAAAGAGTTAGAAGTTCTTAGTTATACAGACAAGCTAACTAATTTATATAATAGAAATAAGTATATAAAGGATGTTGGAAGAATATCAAAAAAAGAAGTTATAGGACTTGGCGTTATTATTTGTGATATAGATGGACTGAAATTTATAAATGATTCTTTAGGTCATGATTATGGCGATAGAGTAATAAGAAGATTTGCCAAGATTTTAAGAGAAAATACGAGACGAGAAGATTTAAAGTATCGAATTGGTGGAGATGAATTTATTATTATAAATAAAAATGTTACGAAAGAAAGATTAACTAAGATTGTAGAGAGAGTAAAGGGAAATATAAAAAAGATAAACAAAGATGAAAAAGAAAACTTTATGAGTGTTTCTATAGGAATGGCATACAGCAATGAGAGAAGTATAGAAGAGCTTATAAAAGAAGCAGATTTAAATATGTATAGAGAAAAGGTTATAAATAACAAAAGTGTAGCAAATGAAATTATAAGTGGATTTACAAGGGCATTAGAAACAAAAGATTATGGAATGCTAAAGCATGGAAAGAGAATGGAAAAGTATGCATTACAAATAGGAGACAAGCTTCTTTTAGATAGAAAAAGAAAAGAAAAATTAAGCCTTTTATGTAAGTTCCATGATATAGGTAAAATCGCTATAGAAAATGAAATATTATTTAAACCAGATAAACTTACAAAAGAAGAATTTGAAAAAGTTAAAAAACACTCAGAAATAGGATATAGAATTTCTAGGAATTCTAAAGCCTTAAAAGGAATAAGTGATTTCATACTAAAGCATCATGAGAGATATGATGGAAAGGGATATCCATTAGGGTTAAAGGGGAATGAAATTCCATTAGAATGTAGAATAATATCTTTAGTAGATACCTTTGATGTTATTGTAAATGAAAGACATTATAAAAAAGCAAATTCAAGAGAGTTTGCAATTGAAGAAATTAAAAACTGCACAGGAACACAGTTTGATCCAGAAATTTCAAATATATTTTTAAATATCTTAGAAAATGAGTAAAATATAAAAGAAAAAACTTCGTAATATTTAATTAAGAAATTTAAAGTGAAAAATGTTAGTAAATATTGAACAAAGCTTTAAAAATTGAAAAAAAGTATGAAAAATGGAGAAATAAGGTGTATTATATGATTATATGTTTTACAGGTATAAAAAGTTAGTATTTGTAGAAATATATTTTTTGAAAAAGATGAAATTGATTTCTTAAATGAAATTTAGATAAACGAAAGAAAAAGTTAGGGGCGGTTTTAAAGTATGAAAAAGAAATTATTAGTAGCGATGATATTTGCAGTAACAATGATTACAACACCAATGTTCACAAATATGAGTGCATTTGGTGATACAATAAGTCAAAATAAACAAGCAGAACAACAAAAAGCTAACGAGGCACAAGTACAGTTAGAAAAGTTAGATAACCAAATTCAAAATTCTATGATAAAGGCAAAACAACTTGATGGGCAAATAGCATCAGCAAATGCTAATATAAAATCATATCAAGGTAAAATAGCACAAACACAGGCTAAGTTAAATACAGAAAAGCAAAAAATGGACAATGAAATTGCAGGTCTTTATAAAGCAGGATATACAAGCAATGGTTTATTAGCTTACTTAAATGCTATATTTACAGGAAATAGTTTTTCACAGATAGTAACGAATCTTGAAGATGTTCATAGCATAAATCAAGCAAATCAAAAGACTTTAGATAATATAAAAGAGCAAGAAAATATTTTAAAGAATCAAGAAGCTAGCTTACAAAATAATATAAATACTTTAAATGAATCTAAGAGTCAAGTATCAAGCAATTTAGCTAGTCAACAAGATGCAAAACAAAAAGAACAAGGTATTTTAAATGCAGCAAATCTTAAAGTACAAGCATACTCAGCACAAGAAATTGCAGCACAAAAACAAAAAGTACAAGAAGCATTACAAGCAGATGCAAAAGCGAGTACAAGTAAATCAACTAATAGTGGAGCTACACAACAAAGTAGTGCAGCGAGCAATAGTGGAAATAGTACAAGCAATTCATCAAATAATGGTGGAAGCAGTTCAAGTGTACAACCTAGTGCACCACATGTGAATGCAGGAGGAAGTGCAACAGCTGAATCAATAATTTCATACGGTGAGCAATTTATTGGTGTTCCATATGTTTATGGTGATGAAAATCCAGCAACAGGATTTGACTGTTCAGGATTAATGCAATACATCTTTGCACATGGTGGAGTAGACCTTCCAAGAACAGCAGCTGGACAACAAAGTGTAGGAACACCAGTTGCAAAAGGAGATTTACAACCAGGAGACTTAGTATTCTGGGGAGATCCAGCATACCACGTTGCAGTATATATTGGAGGAGGACAAATACTAGTTGCACCTCATACAGGAGCTTATGTAACAGTAATGAACTTATATCCATACACTAATGCGAGAAGAGTTTTATAGGAATTAGAAGTTAAGAATTAAGAATTAAAAATTGAGGAAGAAACTCGCTTAGGCGAGTTTCAAAATAAATAAGAGAGATGAATTAGTAGAGAAAACTAATTCATCTTTTTGACGTGTAATAGAGTAGTCAAATGAAAGTTAAGAACAGAAAAAATAGAGTTTTTAGTTTATAAAAATAAAGGTAGAAAATGCTACCTTTTCTAATTTAAAATTTTAAATTCTTAATTATTTCCAAGTGCTATAGTATAAGTATATCTTTTAAAGTTTAAAAGTATATGAAGATGTACTTATAACTAAAAACTTAATTTTTTCAAAAGAAAATTGACACAAAATTGCCTTTTTTAGAATCTAAAATATAGGTAAAAGGAGTGATAACATATGAAGAAATTATCTATAATATTTGGAGTAGTAATAGGAATTTTAGTCTTAGTATTAATCTTTTGTGGAGTAGAGTTACATAAAAAAGAAGTTCAAATACAGAACTTACAAAGAATTAAGGCGATACAACAAGCAGAGCAAAATAGTGGAATTAAGGTTGATGGAATAAACTTTAATAATTTAAATTATAGTGTGAAAAATGATGGAAATACTAAAGTTGTAAATGCAACTTATACAATTGCAGGAGAAAATCAAAAACAGCAGGTAATAAAAGATGCAAAGTTAACTGAAGAGAATGGTAAGTGGGTAGTTTCAAAGGATTCAAAATTAACTGCTGACCAAATAAATGTTATAGAAAAGTTAGTTAATACTCAAGTAAAAGAAAATGCAGAATTTAATCAAGCTATAAAAAATCAAATGAAAAATGAGCAAAAATATATACAAGATGCTCAAAAACAAATGAATCAACAGATAGATGCATTAAATCAGGCATTTAATCAAGCGATTAATAGTTAAGAAGAAAAGTCTCTTTTAAGTAAGAGGCTTTTTTTATACGAAAAAATAGAAGAATAGATAACAATAGAGTTATTATGTCTAAAGAAGGCTTTAAAAGAGAGAAAGAGTAGTGTTTATAAGAGAAAAAGCAGTCTATAACATATAGATAATTAATATATTATTATGATATTAATTTATTAAGGTGAGAAGATGAATCTAAAGGATTTAAGAGTGTATTTTATAGGAAATGAAGAGCTAAAGCTTGGATATGAACATAAGGCTGAATGTAAATTTTATTCTATAAAACTAAAGAAGAAAAAAGAAAAAAATATAAATCATCATATATTACTTATAGACCTTTCTTATAGTATGAGAGAAAAGATTGATGAACTTCGTGAAAAGGTTAAATTAACTCTTGAGGGATTAAAAAAGGGAAGAAATAATTATGTATCAATTATAGTTTATTCAGGACATTTAGAGTCAAAGATAATTATTAAGGGGATAAAGTGTGAAAAAAAATCTTATGAGATGGGTGAAGTTTTTGAAAAGATAGATAAGGAATTCTATATAAAAACAAGTACAGTATTATCAGAGCCTTTAGAAAAGGCAATAGAGATGGTAAGAAGGCTTGAAGATGTTTGCAGTAAACATAATATAGTCTTATTTACAGATGGATGTATATCTCTTGATAAATGGTCTATTGAAGAAGAAAAAGAAAAGATATTAAAGGTAATTAACATATGCAAAGAAAAGGATATTTATTTTAATGCCATTGGCTTTGGAAAATATTATGATAGAGAATTTTTAAAGAAAATAGTTAGAACTATTGGAAATGGTGAAGTAAATCATATAGAAGAAATAAAAGATTTTTATAAAAATATTATAGAGATTTCAAAGAATATAAATGAAAAAAATAATTTAACTTTAGATATAAAAAATAAAGAATATTTTATTGTAAATAATGGACAGCTTTGTAAAGAAGGAAAAACTAAAATAAGTGTATGTGAAGATGAAGTTTTAATATGTACATTTAACGAAGAGCTTAAGATAGAAAATAAAATTTATAATAATAAAAGAATTGAAAAAAGAAAAAAAGAAATAGTAGAAGATTTTTTATATAGATTAACCTTAACCCATTTATTAAATGAAGATGTGCAAAGTGCAGAGGTTTGTATGGCAGAATTAAAGGATGTTTATGGATTTTCAGCCTTACAAAATTGTCTTTCTTTCACAGAGCTTGGACAAGCTATAAATATAATTAAAGATTTAGCTGTAAATAAAGAAAAAAGGTTTAAAAAAGGAAAGAGCGATATAAATTTAGAGGAAGAAAATATATGTGTATTAGAGATTTTAGAGGAAATAATAAAAGATGAAGAATCAATGCTTTTATGGGACTATAGTTACAGATATAAAAGAATAGGAAAGCTTACAAAAAGAAAAGAGGATAGATATAAGTTTATAAGACCTTTAACTGGATTTGGTGAGGTAACTGATATTACAATAGGAAGTAAAAAGCTTAATGTAGGGCTTTTAGTAAAGGTTAAAGGAGAGGTTATAGATACTGATACTATGTTAAAGCTTGATGGACATGTATTTAGACAATATAATTTAATTTTAAATGGAAATATAAATACAGATAGAATATCTTGCATACTTTCTAAAGAGCTATTAAAGAAATTTAAAAAAGAAAAAATAATAAAAGAGAAAAATAGATTTGGTGAGAATATTATATATACATTAAATTTAAAAAAAGTAAAAACTACTAATAAAAGAATAATGAGAAGTTTAAGTATAGAAGATATAGGAAAAGGCTTGTATGAAGCAGAAGAGTTGAAATGTAAAATAGGAGCAG
>NZ_JBOFRG010000120.1:0-10913 GCF_051650885.1 Clostridium sp. | reverse complement strand
GCGTTCGTCCTGAGCCAGGATCAAACTCTCAATAAAAAGTTTAATCTTAAATTGCTCATAAAACTTACTAATAAAAGAATTGCTGGTTTAAGTTTGTTTATATATTAATCTGTTCAATTTTCAAAGACCATTTTGTTTTCATCGCCTCAAGCGACTTCTTTATCTTACCACCTTAGCAATTTCTTGTCAACATCTTTTTTGAAAAACTTTTTCGTTTTTTTCGAAGTTATTTTTCTAAGTTGTTGTTTGCCTCAGCGACGAGATTTATCTTACCATGTATATAATATTTATTATTTACTATTTAATTTTATTTTTTAAATTTATTCTCTATTTACTCTATTTTTTAGCTTTTTTCTTTTTTTTTCTTATAATGATACACCCGGTAAAGATTATTGCTATTTTTCTTTCTATTTTAAAAAAAGTAGCTACTTTTCATAAAAATAGCTACTCTTTTATCTATATTTTTTTTATTTTTCTGAAATTTATTATCTCAATTTCATTGTTTTCTATCCAATTTCTTATTTCTTCTGATGTTATTATCTCCAATTCGTTCTCTCTACCTTTGTTATAAGAACTAATTCTTATTAATTCATCATCTACTATTGCAGGATGACACATTATTTCTACAATGTTTTCACCTAATATATTTTCTCTATCTTCAAGGAAATACTCTTTTTCACATCCTGATCCTATAAATGTTTGTGCTAACTTTACATACTCATATTTTTTATCTGTATGCTTTTGCTCTCTCATTGGAATCTCATATTCATTTGCAAGTCTCAATGCAACATCTAAATATTTAGGAATTAAATGTATATGGTGATGACTATCTAAATGTGTTGGCTTTTCTCCTACCATCTCTATAAACTTCTCAATTTGTGCTTTCCATTCGTTATATAAATCTTCTACTTCAAATTCTACTGTGTAATCATATAACAAATCTTTATTATAAAAATTGTTGTTTTCATCTAGTAGAGATGTTTTCTTTTCTATAATAGGTCTTCCTGCTGTAACTGTTAAATGAACCCCCACTCCTAGTCCTGGATTTTGTTTTGCTAATTCAACTGCATGCTTTGCATACCCCATATTAACCATTAAGGTTGTTGACTTCACTATTCCTTTTTTGAATCCTTTTATTATTCCTAAGTTAACACCTTCTGTTAATCCAAAGTCATCTGCATTAAATATTATTTTCATATTGAATCCCCCCATAGTTTTTATATTAAAGGCCACAAGATTAATCTTGTGGCCTATTTATCTAATATGCATAATCTTCTTTATCTAAAAATAAAGAAAATATATATTTTAATTATGCTTCATCCTCTTCTGTTGCTCTTTCCACTAACTTTTCTAGTGATGTATCAACAGATTCATTGTTTATTGTTTCTTCAGCATCTATTTCTAATTGCTCATCTGATTCTATTTCTTCATCACTACCACTAATTTTAGTTATTGCAACTACTTGTTCTTCTCCAAGTGTTCTCATTAACTTAACTCCCATAGTAGCTCTTCCTGTTACAGATACATCAGAAACATTTATTCTTATAGCAACACCATTTGAATTAATCATCATTAATTCATCTTCACTATTACATACTGTTGCTCCTACAATTTTTCCAGTTTTATCTGAAATTTTGTATGTTATAAGACCTTTTCCACCTCTGTTTTGAACCTTATATTCAGAAACAGCAGTTCTTTTTCCATATCCATTTTCACTAACAACTAATAATTCTTCTTCATCTGTTGCTATGTCCATACATACAGCTTTATCATCACCTTTTAATGTGATAGCTTTTACACCTGAAGCTGCTCTTCCCATTGATCTTACATCTTTTTCATTGAATTTAACTGCCATACCATTTTGAGTAACTAATATTATATTAGCATCTCCTCTAGTCATTTTAACCTTTAGAAGCTCATCTCCATCTCTTAAGTTAAGTGCAATTAATCCATTCTTTCTAAGGTTTTTGAACTCTTCTAGTCTAGTTTTCTTAACTATACCATTTTTAGTTCCCATAAATAGATATCCATCTTCATAAACATCATTTACAGTTAAAACAGTTTGGATTTGTTCATCAGATTCTATTGAAATTAAGTTTACGATATTTGTTCCTTTTGCAGTTCTTCCTGCATCTGGAATTTGATATCCTCTTAACTTGTATACTCTTCCTCTGTTAGTGAAGAATAATATATCTGAGTGTGTTGAAGTAACCATAACATGTTCAACAAAATCATCTTCTTTTGTTGACATTGCTTGGATTCCTTTTCCACCTCTTTTTTGTGCTGAGTAAGCATCTGATGAAATTCTTTTGATATATCCTGAACTAGTTAATGTTATAACTATTTCTTGTTCTTGAATAAGATCTTCAACATCAATTTCATCTGCATTTGCTTCAATTGCTGTTCTTCTCTCATCGTTATATCTTTCTTTAATCTCGATTAATTCATCTTTAATTACTGAAAGTAGTTTTTCTTCACTTTCAAGTATTGATTTTAAGTATGTTATCTCTTTCATTAGCTCACTATACTCATCTTCAATTTTATCTCTTTCAAGACCAGTAAGTCTTCTTAATCTCATATCTAAGATTGCTTGACTTTGCTTATCTGAAAGACCAAATTTCTCCATTAAAGTGTTTTTAGCAATATCAGAAGTTTTAGAATTTCTGATAATAGAGATAACTTCATCTATATTATCTAATGCTATTCTTAATCCCTCTAAAATATGCGCTCTAGCTTCTGCTTTTTCTAATTCAAAAACAGTTCTTCTAGTTACAACTTCTTTTTGGAATGTGATGTAATGTTGTAAAACCTGCTTTAAATTTAATACTTGTGGCTCATTGTTAACTAATGCTAACATAGTAACCCCAAAAGTATCTTGCATTTTTGTATGCTTATATAAAAGATTTAAAACAACATTTGGATTTGCATCTCTTTTTAATTCAATTACAATTCTCATACCATCTCTGTCTGATTCATCTCTAAGATCTGAAATTCCTGCGATTTTCTTATCTTTAACTAAATCAGCTATACCTTCAATAAGCTTTGCTTTATTTACTTGGTATGGTAATTCTGTAACTATGATTTTATGTCTATTATTTTCTTCTTCTATTTCAGCTAATGCTCTAACTCTTATTTTTCCTCTTCCTGTTTCATAAGCAGATCTTATTCCTGATTGCCCCATTATAATACCTGCTGTTGGGAAGTCTGGTCCTTTTATTACTGTCATTAAATCCATAACTTCTAGTTCTGGATTATCTATAAGCATTATAGTTCCATCAATAACCTCACCTAAGTTATGAGGAGGAATGTTTGTTGCCATTCCAACAGCTATTCCTGATGAACCATTTACTAAAAGGTTTGGAAATCTTGATGGTAATACTGATGGTTCTTTTTCCTCACCATCAAAGTTTGGAATAAAATCAACAGTGTTCTTACCAATATCTCTAATCATTTGAGCTGCAATCTTATTCATCTTAGCTTCTGTATATCTCATTGCCGCTGCATTATCTCCATCAACAGATCCAAAGTTTCCGTGTCCGTTAACTAGCATATATCTCATTGAGAAATCTTGTGCCATTCTTACTAATGCATCATAAACAGATGTATCACCATGTGGGTGGTACTTACCTAGTACTTCCCCTACTATTCTGGCACATTTTCTATATCCTTTTTCAGGTGCTAATCCTAATTCATGCATTGAAAATAAAATTCTTCTATGAACTGGTTTAAGTCCATCTCTAACATCTGGAAGTGCACGACCTACGATTACACTCATTGCATAATCTATATAGCACTTCTTCATTTCGTTTTTTATATCTACGGGTATTACTTTTCCCTCATTCAAACTCATGTGCTTCACCTCATAATTTGATACTAAATATCTAAGTTGCTTACTTTACTAGCATTTTCTTGAATAAATTCTCTTCTTGGTTCAACTTTTTCTCCCATAAGAATAGTGAATATTTCGTCAGCTGCCATTGCATCTTCAATAGTTGCCTTTAAAAGAATTCTTTGCTCTGGGTCCATTGTTGTATCCCATAATTGAGTAGCATTCATCTCTCCTAACCCTTTGTATCTTTGAATGTTAGTTGAGTTATCTTTTCCACCCATCTCTTGTAGAACTCTTTCTAATTCTTCATCTGTGTAAGCATATTTATCTTTTTTACTCTTACTTACTTTGTATAATGGTGGTTGTGCTATATAAACATGGCCCCCATCAACTAATTCTCTCATGTATCTATAGAAGAATGTTAATAATAAAGTTCTTATATGAGCTCCATCAACATCGGCATCTGTCATGATTATTATTCTATTATATCTTATCTTAGATAAATCAAAGTCTTTTCCAATTCCAGCTCCAAATGCTGTAACCATAGATCTTATAGTATCTGAGTTTAATATTTTATCTAATCTTTGCTTTTCAACGTTCATGATTTTACCTCTTAGTGGTAAAATAGCTTGGAATTTTCTATCTCTTCCTTGCTTCGCTGATCCTCCCGCTGAATCTCCCTCTACTATGTAGATTTCACATTCTGCTGGATCTTTTGATGAACAATCTGCAAGCTTTCCTGGTAATGATGATCTCTCTAGAACCGATTTTCTTGTTAATTCTCTTGCTTTTCTAGCTGCATCTCTTGCTCTAGCTGCCATTAATGCTTTATCAATTATAGCTTTTGCGATGTTTGGATTTTCTTCTAGGAAAATTCCAACACCTTCTCCAACTACTGAATCAACAATTCCTCTAACTTCACTATTTCCAAGCTTTGTTTTTGTTTGCCCTTCAAATTGTGGTTCACCTATTTTTACTGATATAACCGCAGTCAATCCTTCTCTGATATCATCTCCTGAAAGATTTTTATCATTTTCTTTTAAGTGACCAAACTTTTTAGCATAATCATTGAATACTCTAGTTAATGCAGTTTTAAAACCAATAAGGTGAGTTCCTCCCTCAATAGTATCTATGTTGTTTGCAAATGAAAATAAGTTTTCGTTATATCCATCATGATACTGAAGTGCTACCTCAACCATTATTCCTTCTTTATCACCTTCAACATATATAGGTTCTTCGTGAAGTGGTTGCTTATTTCTATTTAAATATTCAACGAATGATTTTATTCCACCTTCGTAGAAGTATACTTCTGATTTTCCATTTCTCTTATCAGTTAAACTAATATTAATTCCTTTGTTTAAGAAAGCTAACTCTCTTAATCTTTGTGATAATATTTCAAAGTCATATACTAATTCATCGAATATATCTGCATCTGGTTTAAAGTAAACTGTTGTACCTGTAATTTCTGTAGTTCCTACTTCTTCTAAATCAGATACTACGTTTCCACGCTCATATGATTGCTTCCACATAACACCTTCTCTTTTTACAGTTACCTCACATCTTTCTGATAATGCATTTACAACTGATGCACCAACCCCGTGTAGTCCTCCAGATACTTTGTATCCGCCACCACCAAATTTTCCACCTGCGTGAAGTACTGTCATAATTACTTCCACAGTTGGTCTTTGCATCTTAGGGTGCATTCCTACTGGCATTCCTCTTCCGTCATCTTCAACTAATATTGAATTGTCTTCGTTTATAGAAACTTTTATATTTTTACAATATCCAGCTAAAGCCTCATCTATACTATTATCAACAATCTCATAAACCAAGTGATGTAGCCCTCTAGAACTTGTGCTACCTATGTACATACCCGGTCTTTTTCTAACAGCTTCTAAGCCTTCAAGAACCTGTATTTGACTTTCGTCATAACTTTGCTTATTTTCTTCTAACATAGATTCCTCCTATATTTTATAATTTCACTTATCCCATTGAAATTAAAGATTATAATCTAATCCTGTTCTCTTTGATAAAGTTGATGATGATATTGGAGATAGATATATCTTACTCATCTTATCAACTTCTGCAATTACAAAGGATTTTGGGTTATCGTTTGTAATTCTTTCAACAAATCCATCTTCTTCGGCCAATCTTAAAAATTGAATCGTATCAGAACTGTACTTTGTTGCTTGTAAATCGAATATTCCTATAACATCTTTTATTGGAACTACAACATTCTCTCCTAAATGTAAAAACATAAAGACCCTCCTTACTAATTTAAAATTATTCCATCTTTAACCTTAAATAACTTTGAATCATTATCTAAATATTCATCTAAATCTTCTATTCCTGTACAAGTTATTATTGTTTGAATCTCTCCAATAGAACTTAGAACATATCTTTTTCTATTAAAATCAAGTTCTGATAAAACATCATCTAATAAAAGAACTGGATACTCTCCTGTAATTTCTCTTATTATTTTCAAAGATGCAAATTTCATAGTTAGTACAGCTGTCCTCTGTTGTCCTTGCGAACCATAACTTTTTGTATCAACGTTATTTATAAATACAGAAAAATCGTCTCTATGAGGGCCATAACACGTTATCCCCTTTTCAAGATCCCTTCTTCTGTTTTTTTCTAAAACTGAGTAAAACTCACTTTGTATGTTTTCATAATTTTTTATAGATGATACATATTTAAATTCAATTTCTTCTTTACCTGACGTTATATCCTTATGTATATCTAAAGAATATCTATTTAACTCTTCTAAATATTTAAGCCTTCTCTCAATGATGTATGCTCCAAATGTTGAAAGTTGAATATCATAAACTTCTAACATATCTAAATCTATTTTTCTATTTTTTAATAGAATATTTCTCTCATTCATCACTTTATTATATTGAACCAGACTATAGTAATATTTAGAATCAAGTTGGCATAATTCCATATCAATAAATTTTCTTCTTATTCCTGGAGAATCTTTTATTATTTTTAAGTCTTCTGGTGAAAACATAACAACATTAAAAGTTCCAAAAAGTTCTCCTATCTTATTTATTTTTACAGAATTAACTTTTACAACTTTCTTTCCGTCTTTTAAAATATTTATCTCTATTTTTTTATCTAATCTTTTTCTTCCTACAGAGACACTTATAAATGCAACTTCACTATTCCAGTTAATAAGTTCTCTATCTTTAGAAGTTCTATGCGACTTTGCAAATGCACAGTAGTAGATAGCTTCAAGTACATTTGTCTTTCCTTGAGCATTATCACCCATAAACACATTTACATTTTTGCCTAAATTTATTTCTAAATTATCATAATTTCTATAATTTATTAATTTTAGCTTTTCTACATACATTTATAAACACCCATATTTAATTATAACATACTAGATGATTAAAAGCTTTTTTACTTATATAACTTTAAAAGCTTCTCCTTCAAACTCTACAATGTCACCCACTCTTATTTTTTTCCCTCTTTGAGTGCAAACTTCACCATTTACTTTAACTAACTCTTCTAAAACGAAAATTTTTGCTTCTGCTCCTGAAGAGGCAACTGCTGCCCACTTTAAAAAAGCATCTAATTTTATAAATTCAGTACTTATTTTAATTTCTTGCATATTTATTCATCGCATAACAGTATAACAATACATTTTCAACTTTGTATATTTATACATATTTTATGCATCCTCCTTTTATCTTACTACTCTTACTGGTAATACTAAGTATCTATAATTATCGGCCATTTTACCTTTTATTATACAAGGGGTAACACTTGATGTCATTTCTAATATTATTTCTTCATCGTCCAATGACTTTAATACGTCTAATAAATATCTTGAGTTAAATGCAATTTGTATTTTTTCTCCTTGCAAATTAACCGATACTTCTTCTCTTACTTTTCCCAATTGAGAATTAGAACTTAGAATTATAGTGTCTTCTTCCATGTCTAATTTTATTAAATTGTTGTTTCCGTCTTTCGCCATTAATGAGGCTCTTTCAATTCCATTTTGTAATTCTTGTTTTTTAACTTCGATAGTTATTTTATGATCTTGTGGTAATAAAGATTTATAGTTTACAAATTTTCCTTCAAGTAATCTTGAAATAATTTTTGTTTTATCTAAGTTAAATAGAATGTGATTATTTGTGAATGTAATTTTTACTTCTGAATCAACATCTTCTAAGATTTTTGAAACTTCGTTTAAAGTTTTTCCTGGAATTACAACTTCTTCTTCAATATCAGCATCTAAATATTCTTGTCTTAAAGCTAATCTATATCCATCTAATGCTATTAAATTTAAACTTTTATTTTTAATTTCAAATAAAACACCTTGAAGTATTGGTCTTGTTTCATCTTGAGCAATAGCAAAAGTTGTTGCTTTTATCATATTTTTTAAGATGTTTTGAGGAACATCAATTTTTTTATTTTCGTTTATTTGTGGTAACTCTGGGAATTCTTCAGCATTCATGTAACCTAAGTTAAATACTGATTTTTCACAAGTTATTTGGATTGTGTCATTTTCTAAAGTTTCAAATTTTATTTCTGAGTTTGGTAATTTTCTTATTATTTCACCAAATATTTTAGCATCTATAACTACACTTCCTGGAGTTAAAATATCTGCATCTACTTTTGTTTCAATACTAACATCAATATCTGAACCAATTAAAGTAATTGTTGAACCAACTGCATTAATGTAAATACCTTCTAATATTGGCATTGTTGTTTTTCCTGTAATTGCTTTTTGAACAATAGAGATACCTTCTAATAATTTTTGTTTTTCACATATAAAGATCATAAAAAATCCTCCTTCTTTTATTCACAGGTATTTTTGTTTTTTTATTGTAGGTATATATAATTTTTTAGTAATAATAGTAGTAGGGGCTGTGGATTTGTTGAAAAGTACTTCTAGCCCTTGAAAACACTGAAAATAAAATAAAAAAATATTGTGGATAAGTAAGTAACTATTTGTATGACTTATCCACAGTTATAAACAGGGTATTTTTTTATTTATGTTATCCACAAGTAATTCAGTCTATATTATCTACAGCTGTTGATAAATGAAATTTAATCTAGATGAAATTGATTCATCTAGATAATTTACTCTAATTTATCTACATCTACTAACTATTAGATAAACTAACCTTGAGTTATTTTTTTATTTAATTCTTCCACAGTGTGTTGAAGACTTTCATCTTTAGTTAAGTTATCTGAAATTTTTTCATAAGCGTGGATAACTGTTGTATGATCTCTACCACCGAACTCTTCACCAATTTTAGGTAGTGACATATCTGTAAGTTTTCTGCTTAGATACATTGCTATTTGTCTAGGGTAAGAAACATTTCTTGTTCTTCTTTGAGATTTTAAATCTTCTATTCTTAAATTGAAGTAACTTGCAACAATATCTTGAATTATTTCTATAGTTACGTGTTTACCTTGCTTTTTAGAAATAATATCTTTCAATGCTTCTGATGCTAAATCAACAGTAATAGCTCTATTAGTTAAAGAAGAATATGCAATTATTCTAGTAAGAGCACCTTCAAGTTCTCTTATATTAGATTTTATTTTAGTTGCAATATATACCATAACTTCATTTGCAACTATTAAGTTATCTACATCAGCTTTTTTCTTCAATATTGCCATTCTTGTTTCAAAATCAGGTACTTGAATATCGGCAATTAGACCCCATTCAAATCTAGAACGTAATCTATCTTCTAATGTAGGAATTTCTTTTGGTGGTCTATCAGATGATAAGATAATTTGTTTATTTGCTTCATGTAAAGCATTGAAAGTATGGAAGAATTCTTCCTGAGTTCTTTCTTTACCAGCAATAAATTGAATATCATCTATAAGAAGAACATCAATATTTCTATATTTATTTCTAAATTCCTCATTTTTATCATCTCTAATTGCATTAATTAATTCATTAGTAAATTTTTCAGATGATACATAAACAACTTTTGCTTTTGAGTTGTTTTGTAAAATATAATGACCAATTGCATGCATTAAGTGAGTTTTTCCAAGTCCAACTCCTCCGTAAATAAATAGAGGATTGTATGCTTTGGCCGGAGCTTCAGCAACTGCTAATGATGCAGCATGAGCAAATCTATTACTATTACCTATTACAAAAGAGTCAAAGGTATACTTTGGATTAAGATTGTTCATTTCATCATTTGGATTTAGATTTTCTTCTGATTTTTCTCGTTTCTTCTTAGCTGTAGGAGTTTCTTTCTCTTCTACAGTTCCTATTTCTGATGCAACTAAAAATTCAATATTATAAAGCTTAGAACAACAAGCCTTTATAGAATTAATAATTAAATCTCTATATCTTTTTTCTAAAATGTCTTGAGTAAAAGTATTAGGAACACTAATTCTAATTGTATTGTTATCGATAGAAAGAGGTTCACAACTCTTTATCCACGTATTAAAACTTACTTCACTCATTTCACCTTTTATAATATTTAATGTTTTTTCCCATAATTGATTTAAATCAGAATCCATTTCCTATCCTCCAATCGGATTTTTTTTAATAAATTTTTTTTTGATTTTGTGTTTTAAAAAACTTTTCACTTGTTATAAACAGAGTTATTAACAATAAGAATGTTAAGTAAAATTATGTATATTATTTTATCCACATGTTAATAATTATGTTGATATAAAAACCATTTTAAAGTTATCCACAGATTAATGAAAAAAAATATAAACATAGATAAATAGATGGTTTTATGGAGAATATCAACGAGAACATATAGATTTTTTATAAATATCAAGAGAAAAGCAACAAGTTATCAACAACTTTATCAACAGCTGTGGATAACTTTCAACTTATAACAAATTATCAACAATATATTTATTATAATAACATAAGTAAATAGAGGGTTTCAATAAGTTATCCACAAAAAGTATGCTTAATAAAGATATTTATCAACAATTATCCTTATTCTTGACATATTAGAAACGGATATATATAATGGTAAGGTAAAAAGAAAAGTATATTTATTTTTCTGTAATAAAAAATTTCGAAGGGGGTGTAGTGCAAATGTTCATGACATACCAACCTAAAAAAAGACAAAGAAAAAAAGAACAT
>NZ_JBOFRG010000119.1:0-1853 GCF_051650885.1 Clostridium sp. | reverse complement strand
CCATCCTTTGTATCAGAGATATTTGTATAATATTTTCTTTCAAGAGTTGACCTATATGCCCTTAATAAAAATACTGCCTCTTCAATATTCCCCTCAGATTGTTTTATAGCAATACTTGAAAGCCTTCTTGAGTAAAGACTAGCTTCTGACATAACTGTATCTATAAGTCCTCTCATAGAGCTTTCAATTTCATTTACATCAATTATCCTTCCACCCTTTAATCTTTCATAATTAAGCCTTTTTATAGATTCTTCTATAGCAATGCTTCCACCTTTAACTGCAACATATCCCATACTATAAAACCTCCTCTACCCTAGTAGTTCTCTGAATACATATAATTTTTCCATAGCTATCTACAAAAATTAAATCTATTCCCATAGGATATTCAGAATTTTTAAAATCACGAATTTCTCTCCATTCTTTAACAAGAGGAAGTCCTATAAACTTTTCATCTAAAACTCCTGGTCCTTTAAGTTTTACTAAATCACCCTTATTTAAATCACTAACCTCACAAACTATAGTTGCACTTTTTTCTGGACTTATTAAAGTTCCAATCTTTGCATTTTCTATAATCTCTTTAATTTTCTTATTCTTTTTAAGAGAGATAAAAATATAATCAGCTTCATCTAAAAGATATCTTCCTCTAGTTAACTGTTCTATTAAATTTTTATCATCCTCCTTTTCTGAAATACACTTAAAAGTAACTTCATTATCTAAAAGAATTTTCATTATTGTATATGTTCCATAAAAGAAGGATAAATTTTCTCCCTCTTCTCTTAATTTACTATCAAATTTTTCAATCTTCCCTGGTCTTCCCATAGCATTTAAAAGCTTTCTATAACTTTCTTGAACAAAATGAATCCCCATTTTTAAACCTCCATAGTCTCAAAATTAACCTTAGTTTTTAAAATTCCATCTTTCTTTCTATCTTCTAAAGCCTTTATTCTCGCTTCTTCTCTTAATAAAATTTCATAAAACAATTCTTCTTCACCTAAATTCAAATTATAAAACCCATCAATTATAGCTAAATCTAAAGCCTTTTCTTCATCAATTCCTGAAACAATTCCAAGCCCTAAAGCCTTTTCTACATAAACCTTAGCTTCAGTTACAATAACCTCTCCAATGTAAAACAAGCCACCTTTTCCTCTTTCCCTCATTTTAATCATAGTTAAAGCTACATTTGGCTTTTCTACAACCTTTATCTCGCACATACTTCTAATATGAGCTACCATATGTTCAAGCACCTTTCTTCTTCCCTTTATAAGAATTTCTGTTCTTCTTTTTCTCTCCATAAAAAACTCACCTTCCTTTTAAAGTGAGTATATCTTGGCGCTATGTTAGATGTCCTTTAAGTTTTGTTAAAAGCTTGTTTTATTAAAAGGAGAGGTAAATTTTACTTACCTCTCCTTTAGCTTAAATCTCAAATTCAAATATATCACCTCTATAGAATATTTCTGTATATTCTATAACTCTTTTTTCTTCTAATACCCTTTGCTCCGAATATATTATAGGCACAAGTTCTCCACATTTTAAAATATATCTAATTTCCCGCCCTGCATACTTAACCTTTAATTTTATATCCTCATAAATAACTTCTTTTATATTATTCTTCTCATAATAATCTCTAATTTCTCTTATATCTTCACCATCATTATTTAAGTTTTTAAAAACCTCACCATTCAAATATGAGATATGATATGCAATTCTAAAATTGTCTAAACTTCTTACTCTTAAAAGCTTATATACTTTAGCCTCCTTTGAAAGATGGAGCTTTTCATAAATCCTCTTATCATACTCAATCCTTTTTATCTTTAAATTTTCAGTCTTCACATCTCCATAACATTTTAGCTTTT
>NZ_JBOFRG010000118.1:0-4098 GCF_051650885.1 Clostridium sp. | reverse complement strand
ACTTTGTATCAACATGTCATTACTTAAGAGTGTTTACTAAATTATCCTTCTTATATGCAACTACTTTAAGATTCTTCACTGTTGGATTCTTATATTCTCCTTTCCTAATAACTGTATTCCTATTATTTAATTTAACTTTCAAGGAAGCAGGTAGTACATCATCTTCTATGGTTTCTACTGTTTGTATTGGTATAATCTTATCAGAACTATTACTATTTCTTGCTTTCTTTTGGGGAGCTTATACAAATATTTTAAGTCCTAGTTATATTACAGATTCAGCATTAAATTCTACAACAGAAGGTATGGTAAGTATATCTAGTAGAAGTTTAATTGTAACTATTACTTTCTTACTGGCAACTGCTAGTGTTATTATGGGTTATGGATTACTAGCTTCAGAGAAGAGTATTACATTAAATATTCAAAGAGGTACTACTAT
Source organism: Clostridium sp. (assembly GCF_051650885.1). Lineage (GTDB taxonomy): Bacteria > Bacillota > Clostridia > Clostridiales > Clostridiaceae > Clostridium. The sequence goes on along the minus strand of NZ_JBOFRG010000118.1, from coordinate 3,662 downwards.
TTTAATCTTAGTAGCCTTAACATTTACTAGTATTCAAGTTTGTGAGTACTTAGGATTAACTGTTAGTATTAATGATTGTGCATTAGGTACATATCTATTTACTTTAACTGGATTACATTTCTTACACGTATTAGTAGGTGCTATATTACTAGGATTTAGCTTCTGGAGAGGTAGTTTACAATATAATACAACAAACCAAATCAATACTTACAATGGAAGTAGTATTATGGTATTACCTCTATTAGAGTCATACACATTACTTTACTGGCATTTCGTAGAGGCAATTTGGTTATTAATCCACTCTACTTTTTATACTCTTTAAGAGATCTCGTAAACATGCGAACTCACTTGAACTTCATTTTAAAAACCCTTCAAATTGACTATGCTGACTTTAGTAATGGAAAAACAATAGTTTCAGCTAACCATGGTAATAAGATTCGAAATTATCGGTCAATTAAAAAACTGTGATGTAATAGAGCATAGGATACTGCTATGTCTCCTTAACTGGATTATGCAAAAAATAAATGAATTCTACCATTACATCAATAAAAAAATGTATGCTTGGAAGCTGTTTTCATACTAAAATATATATTAGTTTTTATATAATGTTTTTTGCCTGTCAAGTTCCTTTAATGTAGTTATCTCACAGCTTATTATGGTCCAGATAAGTGATTTCATGTATGGTTAAATTGTTTTTATATTACTATTTAAAATAAGCAACTCTTATTCTGTATATTTTTTACACCAGGCATGCAATACCAAAAATATTTTATATTTTTAATCATTAAAAAATGAGGCGCATCTATACTTGCCTTAAACACACCGCTCGTCACGCGATAAAAAATAATGAATATAGGTAGAGCGTGGAATAGTTCCCGTGAGGATAGAGATGAAATAGATTTTCTTGAAAGAGATAACTCAACATGATATAAAAAATGGGTAAACGGCGGCTGTAATTTGACGGTCCTAAGGTAGCAAAATTCCTTGTCGGGTAAATTCCGTCCTGCATGAATGGTGTAACGACTTTCCTAATGTCTCTAATGTAAGACTCTTTAAAATAGAAAACTCCTTGAATATGAGGAACACTATGGCCCGACGGAAAGACCCTGAGCACCTTTACTTCTCTTGTAAAAATTATGTGTGGAGAGAATCTTCTTTGTAACTCAACATATGGAAATCGTGAGAGAAACCACTAGTTGTCTTTATGAATCGTGGAAATAAAAAATTCTTTGCCTGGAGGTTGTAACGGTCCGTACAGTAGCAAGTAAGAGGATTGTTAGAGGGAAGAGACTAGCGGTGGAGCACAAAGTTTCATACGAAAGTACACGCTAAACCTTACCATGCATAAAATATATATATACTTATAATAATAATTTTTATTCTTGGCGTTTAGAGCATCTTCATAGAGGCAGTTTCTCTCCGAAACACAAATATAACTTACTAATAAGTCATATTTGAATACTACCATAGCATCCATCTACAGCTGCGGAAACTGTTTTTTTATATATTTTAAATATAACAAATAAGTACACCTAGCCTACACGATCCAATTGCTTGGGTTATAAATTTGTGCTACAAAAACAGGCTTGATGGTTAATATGTAAGATACAAGAGACAAAGTCCCAGCAGTAGCGGTCATACTATTGAAGAGCCGAGTGTTATCCATCCATACCAGGCGTAAAAAGCGTTCGTTCTGAAGAGAAACAGATGCCAGGCCAACTGAACTTGATAAAAAATTTATGTTCATAATGTCTCAAGTTAGATCTCATTTACAATCTTATCCATGTCCTACTAATCTAAACTTCTTATGGAACTTCGGATTCCTAGCAGGTATTTCTTTTGTTGTACAAATAGTAACAGGATTACTATTAGCTAGTAGATATACTAGTGAAATTTCTCATGCTTTCGCAAGCGTTCAACATATAATGAGAGAAGTCTCATTCGGTTGGGAATTTAGATTCCTACATGCTACTGGAGCATCTTGTGTATTTATATGTCTTTTCATGCATATTCTTAGAGCTTTAGTTACTAGTAGTTATACTTATCTAAGCTTAACTTGGATAACAGGTTTAATCATTTATTTTATTTCTATTGGAACAGGTTTCTTAGGTTATGTATTACCTTGGGGTCAAATGAGCTTCTGGGGAGCTACTGTTATTTGTAATCTATTATCTCCTATTCCATATCTTGTAACTTGGTTACTAGGTGGATTCTATGTAGATCATCCAACATTAAAGAGATTCTTTGTACTACACTTTATATTACCGTTTGTAGGTCTTATTTTAGCTATTGTACATATTTTCTATCTACATCTAAATGGTTCTAGTAATGCATTAGGTGCAGATACTGCTTTAAAGATACCATTCTACCCTCATATGTTAAGTACAGATGTAAAGGGATATAACTATCTAATCTTATTCTTATTAGCACAATCTTTCTTTGGTCTAATGGAATTATCACATCCAGATAATAGTATTCCTGTAAACAGATTTGTAACTCCATTACAAATTGTTCCAGAATGGTATTTCTTAGCATATTACGCTATTCTAAAGGTAATTCCAAGCAAGACTGGTGGGTTACTATTATTTGTAGGTAGTGTTCTATTACTATTATTACTAAGTGAGATTCGTTCACTAAGTAGTATTATACAATTACGTCAACAATTCTCTTCTAGAAATTGTGCAACTTCATGGACTGTAGTATATATTTATTCATTTATTTGTTTAGTAGTTGTAGGAGCTCAACTACCACAAGAAGTATTTATCTCATATGGTAGATTCTTTACACTAATCTATCTTTTAAGTACATTTAGTTTATTCAGAATCTAAGTATTTTACAAATAAAAACTTTCAACAATTACAACTTAATGCTAGTTTATTAACTGCAGCAAATCACAAGGAGTTAGGTATTTACTACTTATGGGTTGCTTTCTTATCTGCTATTGTAGGAACACTGTTATCACTATTCTTAAGAGTAGAATTAGCTTCTTCTGGATTACGTATTATTGCATTAGAGAATCAAAATTTCTATAATTTAACTTTTACACTGCATGGTGCTATTATGATTTTCTTTGTAGTTATGCCTGGTTTATATGGAGGTTATGGTAACTATTTCTTACCTATTTATCTAGGAGCTTCCGAGGTAGCTTTCCCTAGAGTAAACTGTATCTCATTATTATTAGTTCCAATTGCTGGTATTCTATGTTCAACATCATTAATTTCAGAGTTTGGTTCTGGTATTGGTTGGACATTATATCCTCCATTAAGTACTTCACTTATGTCTTTATCCCCTACCTCAGTAGATTTGATTGTATTCGGACTAGCTTTTGCTGGTATTTCTAGTTTACTGTCTTCTATTAATTTCCTAAGTACAATAGCTGTATTAGGTGTAACTAACGGTTCAAAGCCTTGGTGTCTATTTACTTGGGCTATTGCATTTACTGCAATCATGTTAGTTGGTACATTACCAATATTAACTGGTGGTCTGTTAATGTTAGTTCTAGATTTACATTTAAATACACAATTCTACGATGCATCATTTAATGGAGATCCTGTATTATTCCAACATCTATTCTGGTTCTTTGGACATCCTGAGGTTTACATTATTATTCTACCAGCTTTTGGTGTAGTGTCACAAGTATTATCAACTACAGCTGGTAAGGC
>NZ_JBOFRG010000117.1:0-37721 GCF_051650885.1 Clostridium sp. | reverse complement strand
TCCCTGCAGCAGATCAAGGTATTGTAAGTATAAAGGTAGATGTACCAAAAGGAATGAATGAGGAGTTTATATTAGAGACTTCTAAAAAGATATCAGAAATGGTACGTGAAGTAGAAGACGTTCAAACAGTTTCAATAGTTGGAAATAAGAAAAGTTCAACAATTTATGCAATATTAGATAAAGATACAAAAAAGAAGGATAAAGAAAAAGAAAGAGAAATAAGAGAAAAAATAGGAAATATTCCAGGTGCTAAATTAGAAGTTTCTTCAGGTGGAATGCAAATGTCAAGTGGGGCACCTATAAGCATAAGCGTAAAAGGTGAAGATTTTAAAGTCTTAGAAGAAATAAGTAATGATGTAATAGATAATATGAAAGAAATAGATGGAATAGAAAATATAAAATCTTCAAATAGTTTAAAAACAGATGAGATAAAACTTAAAATAAACAAAGAAAAGGCAGCTAAATATGGATTAAATGATATTTTAATCGCACAATCAATAGGTTCATACTTTAAGGAAACTAAAGTGATGGATTCTAAAATAGATAACCAAAATTATGAAGTTTACGTATCTTTAAAAGATAAGGATATGCTAGAATTATCCTCATTAGAGGATATAACAGTAACAAGTATGACAGGAAGTACAATTCCTTTAATGCAAATTTGTACCTTAGAGAGAGGAAAAGGATATTCTGAAATTTCGAGAAATGGTTCATTAAGAGAAGTTAGCATTCAAGCTGGGTTAGATGGAAGCAAAACTTTAGGTGAAGCAAAAAAAGAAATACAGAAAAGTCTAGAAAACTACAATATAGTAAGTGGTTATGAAATTGTTTATGGTGGTGAAATAGAGCAAATGGAAGAGGCCTTCTCACAATTGTTATTAGCATTAGTTTTAGCAGTAATACTTGTGTATATGGTAATGGCAGCTCAATTTGAATCTTTAATAAATCCATTTATAATAATGTTTACAGTTCCAATAGCATTTGTTTCAGCTATAATAATGTTGTTTATAACTAATGTTACAGTAAGTATTCCTGCTATGATTGGATTTATTATGCTTACAGGGATTATAGTTAATAATGGAATTGTATTAATAGATTTCATAAATAAGGAAAGAGAAAAAGGAAAAGAATTAAATGAAGCTATAATAAATGCAGGAAGAGTTAGACTTCAACCAATTTTAATGACAGCACTTACAACTGTTATAGGACTTTTACCTATGGCACTTGGATTTGGAGAGGGAAATGAAATACAATTACCTCTTGCAATGACTGTAATTGGTGGATTAAGTGTTGGAACAGTTTTAACACTTATAGTAGTTCCGGTAGTCTATAGTATTTTTGATAAAATATCATTAAAGTTTAAAAATAAAGTAAAGAAAAAATAAAAATCTAGGCCCTGTTAAAGGGGCTTAGATTTTTTTCTGATTTTTAAAGTTTTTTTATTTTTTTGAATATAATAATATCTTGTTATAGTAGATACAAATAAGATACCGATAGCTAAAGCTCCAGCACTTGAAAGAGTATCGATAGAGAGATTTAATGCCTTTATTGTGTCACCAGAAACAGCAGCATACATTGTATAGTACATACCAGAACCTGGAACTAATGGGATTAAGGCAGATATGATAAGGGTTGTAACAGGTGTTTTAAGCTTTCTTGCTAAAATTTCAGAGTAGATACTAAAGCAAACAGCTGAAATAAACATAGCAAAAGTTACAGAGGGATTAAATAAAAGACAAAACTTATACATAAACCAACTAAGACCACCAGCAATAGAAGAAAATATAAGGTTTCTTCCTTTTATATTAAAAATTATTCCAAAACCTATTGTAGAAATAAAGGCTAGGAAAGTTTGAAATAAAATATCTCTCATTTAAATACCTCCAAAAACTTTAATCCAAAAGCTAAGAACCATACCAGTTCCAGCAGCAATTGAAACAGCAATTAAAAAAGCTTCAAAGGCTTTAGTAATACCAGATAAAAAATCACCTGCAATAGTATCACGGATAGCATTTGTTATAGCAAGACCAGGAACTAAAAGCATAATTCCTCCAATGATAGTATTATCAATATTATTTATTAATCCAAGTTTTAAGGAAATAATAGCTAAAAGTGCAACAGTTCCTGCACAAATTAAATTTATAAAGAAATCATTAAGTTCTAGCTTAGCAAATTTTATAGATAGAATTTTTATAAAGCCACCTATAAAAAAAGTCATAATGAAATCATGAGAGTTTCCACCAAAAAGTGGAGCAAAACAAGCAGCAGCAAGTGCTGAGAAAAAAATAGTTAAGCGGTAAGAATATCTCTTCTCTTCAGCTATATCGTTTAAAGTATTTTCAATAAAATCGAAGGTTGGAGAATTAGTTGTAATATATCTTGAAAGGGCATTTAGTTCTTCAATTCTATGAAGATTAACGCCACGATTTGAAACACGATTAATTAAAGTATATGTTTGATTATTTGCACAAATAGAAACCATAACTCCAGTTGGTGTTACAAAACTGTTAACAGAATCAATGGAATATGATTCACAAATACGACAAATAGTTTCTTCAACTCTATAAATTTCAGCTCCACTTTGAAGCATAAGAGTTCCTGCTCTAGTTGCAAGGGATAAAAGTTTGTTAATATCCATTAAAAATACCTCCCCCGGTTAATACATAATAATAATATAACAAAAAATTTAAATATTAAAGAAAAATATAAAATAATAATAAAAATTATGTAAAATGAAAAAATTAATATAAATTATTAAAAGATGTTGAAATAAAACTCTACAAAGCATATAATTTTTATAAAATAAAATAAAATAAATTTTGGGGTGAGAAGATGAATTTTGAAAAGATTAAAAGAGAAGATGAGGAAATTTACAAACTAATTGAAAAAGAATTAGAAAGACAAGAAGAAGGAATAGAACTTATAGCATCAGAAAACTTTACAAGTGAAGCTGTAATGGAAGCAATGGGATCATATTTAACAAATAAATATGCTGAAGGGTACCCAAATAAAAGATATTATGGTGGATGTTATGTGGTAGACCAAATAGAGCAAATAGCTATTGATAGAGCTAAAGAGTTATTTGGAGCTGAGCATGCAAATGTACAACCACACTCAGGGTCACAAGCTAATATGGCAGTATACTTTACTATCTTAGAGCCTGGCGATACTGTACTTGGAATGGATTTAAGTCATGGAGGACATTTAACACATGGTTCTTCAGTAAACTTTTCAGGAAAGTTATTTAACTTTGTATCATATGGTGTAGACAAAGAAACAGAAATGATAGATTATGAAAAAATAAGAGAAATTGCACTTGAAAAGAAACCAAAGCTTATAGTAGCAGGAGCTAGTGCATATCCTAGAAATTTAGATTTTAAAAAGTTTAGAGAAATAGCAGATGAAGTTAATGCATATTTAATGGTAGATATGGCACATATTGCAGGGCTTGTAGCAGGTGGAGTTCATGAAAGTCCAGTGCCACATGCACATTTTGTAACAACAACAACTCACAAAACTTTAAGAGGACCAAGAGGTGGACTTATCCTTTGTGAAGAAAAATTTGCTAAAGATTTAAATAAAAATATTTTCCCAGGAATACAAGGTGGACCACTTGAGCACGTAATAGCAGCAAAGGCAGTTTGCTTTAAAGAAGCTTTAGAGCCATCATTTAAAGATTATGCTAAAAATGTAGTAGAAAACTGTAAAGCGTTAGGAGAAGCACTTCAAAGCTATGGATTTAAATTAGTATCTAATGGAACAGATAACCATCTTATATTAGTAGATTTAAATAATAAAGGTGTAACAGGAAAAGAAGTTGAAAATCTTTTAGACTCAATAGGAATAACATTAAATAAAAATACAGTTCCAAATGAAACTAGAAGTCCTTTTGTAACATCAGGCGTTAGAATTGGAACAGCAGCAGTTACAACTAGAGGCTATAAAGTAGAAGATATGAAGGAAATTGGGAGTATTATAAATGATGCAATAGAAAATAGAGAAGGTGATTTAAACTCATTAAAAGAAAGAGTTAAGTCATTAAGTAAAAAATATACAATGTATAAATAAAAGGAATGCTATGATAGTGAAAATATTCTATCATAGCATTTATTTTTTTTCTGGGAAAATTAGCCTTTAAAAGGCTTAGTTTCTTGACATAAGGTAGGCTTTGAGATAAAGTAGAATGTAATAGTAAATAGAATAAAATACAAAATAAAAGCTAGAAAGGAGATATCTCATGGAAGATAAAAAAAAGGTAATATTCAGTGGAATAAAACCATCAGGTGATTTAACTTTAGGAAACTATTTAGGAGCTATAAAATCATGGGTAAAGCTTCAAGATAATTATGAATGTTATTATTGTGTAGTTGATTTACACGCGATAACAGTAAAGCAAACACCAGCAGAACTTAGAAAAAGAACTTTAGAAATATTAGCTATTTATATAGCATCAGGTATAGATATAGAAAATAATACTTTATTTATACAATCGCATGTGCCAGCACATGCTGAGCTTTCATGGCTTTTAACTTGTAATTCATATATGGGTGAACTTAGTCGTATGACTCAATATAAGGACAAATCACAAAAGGCAGTAAATAAAGGTGAATCAATAGGGGCAGGTTTATTTAACTATCCAGTACTTATGGCAGCAGATATACTTTTATATCAAACTGACTTAGTGCCAGTTGGAATAGACCAAAGACAGCATTTAGAACTTGCACGTGATATTGCTATTAGATTTAATACAACATATAGTGATACATTTAAAGTGCCAGAGGGATATACACCAAAAGCAGGAGCTAAAATAATGGATCTTCAAGACCCAACTAGGAAAATGTCAAAGTCAGAAGACAATCCAAATGCTTCAATATTATTAATGGATCCACCAGATGTTATAAGAAAGAAAATTTCAAGAGCTGTAACAGATAGTATAGGTGTAGTAAACTATACTGACGAACAACCAGGAATAAAAAATCTTATAAATATAATTTCTACTATTGAAGGAGTTACTCCAGAAGAAATCGTAGAAAGATATAAAGACAAAGGATATGCAGACTTTAAAAAGGATGTAGGAGAAATAATAGTAAAAGAGCTTGAGCCAGTTCAAATAAGAGTAAAAGAGCTTTTAGGAAATAAAAAAGAACTTGAAGCTATTTATAAAAGTGGTGCAGAAAAAGCAAATTATATAGGTCAAAAAACATTAAGAAAAGTCCAAAAGAAAATAGGATTAATTCAGAGATAAATTTAAAAAATAAGCCAAGGCATTTTAAGCTTTGGTTTATTTTTTTATGTGAAAATAACACTTACTAAAATAGACACATATATTGAAGATATATTAATTCTAGGAAAGTGATTATATGAGAGATAAAGGAGTTTTAAAATTACTAAAAAAAAGTGAAAAACTTTCTATTGATAAAGAAAGTAAGATTGTATTTATTAGCGATGTTCATAGAGGTAGTGGGAACAATAGTGATGCCTTAATTGGAAATAAAAATATTTATTTGTCTGCGTTAAAATATTATTATAAGGAAAAGTATACATTAATTGAAATTGGTGATGGAGATGAACTTTGGAAAAATAAAAATTTAATCAATATTTCATATACCTATAAGGAAGTTTTTAGAGTTTTAAATCGTTTTAGAGTAGATAAAAGATTGTATATGCTTTATGGAAATCATGATATTCAAAAAAGAAAAAGGAATTTTTTAAATACACAAATAAAAGCATTTAAAAAAGTTAAAAAAGATTTTGGTGAAGAATGCATTGAGCTTTTAAAAAATATTGAATTTTTAGAAAGTATAGTTTTAAATTATAAACCTTATAATAAAGAAATTTTAGTTATGCACGGTCATCAAGTAGATTTTTTGAATAATGAATTTATTCCTGTAACCAAATTTTTAGTAAGGTATTTTTGGAGTTTTATGGAGGGGGTAATGGGTTTTAAAGAACCAATGACACCTGCTAACAATTATAATAAGGGTGGAAAGTTAGATAAAAAATTAAATATTCTTGCGAATAAACATAAAAAAATTATAATTTGTGGACATACTCATGATACAATATTTCCAGAGGTAGGAGAGGGGCTTTATTTTAATGATGGATGTTGTGTAAATAAAGATACTGTAACCACTATTGAATTAAATAAAGGTATAATAGCACTTGTAAGATGGTCAATAGAAGTTAATGAAAATGACTTTTTATATATAAAAAGAAGTATAATTAAAGGACCAGAAAGATTAGAAGATTACTTAAATTATGTAAAATAAAAAAAGATGGAGGAAAAAGTGATGAAGTTTATAGATTTACACTGTGATACAGCAAGTAGATTATTTTATGAGAAAGGATTAAGCTTAGATAAAAGTATATGTAAGGTAGATATAGAAAAGCTTAAAAAAGCTGATGCACTTATGCAGATGTTTGCGTTTTTCATTGATTTAGGAGAGATTAAAAGAAGTCCCTTTGAAGAATTTTCACTTATGCATGAAAATTTTATGAAGGAACTGTCTAAAAATAAAAATGATATAGAAATTTTCAAAGGTGATTTGGATTTAGAAAAGTTATATGCTTGTCTTACTATAGAAGAAGGAGAGGTATTAGAAGGAAATCCATACAATGTAGAAAAGGTTTCTAATATGGGGATTAAGGCTATTACATTAACTTGGAACTATGAAAATAGTATAGGATATCCAAATTTTGAATTTAAACATAAGGATAAGGGGCTTAAAAATGTAGGGTTTGATATAGTTGATGAGATGGAAAGGTTTAAAATAATTCCTGACTGTTCTCATCTTTCAGATAAAGGATTTTGGGATTTAGTAGAAAGAACAAAAAATCCTTTTATAGCAACTCATTCTAACAGTCGTGCAGTGCAAAATCATCCAAGAAACTTAACAGATGAAATGCTTAAAGCCTTAGGAAATAAAGGTGGACTTACAGGGATAAATTTCTGTGCAGACTTTGTAGGAAGTTCTGAAATAACAAGAGTAGATGATTTAGTTAAACATATGGTTCATATTAAAAATAAAGCAGGAATTGAAAGTTTAGGACTTGGTAGTGATTTTGATGGAATTGAAAATGAAGTAGAGATTAAAGATTGTAGTGAAATGGGAATACTTGTAGATAAGATGATTAAAAATAAATTTACTATGGATGAAGTTGAAAAAGTATTTTATAAAAATGCTATGAGAATATTTAAATAGGAGAAAAAAATGAGTGATTTTAAAGATAAGGTTGTTATAGTAACAGGTGGAACAAAAGGAATAGGCTTTTCAATTGTAAAGAAGTTTTTAGAAAATGGTGCTAAAGTCTTAGGAACTTTTTCTAAAGATGAAGAAAGGAAAGAGGAAGCTTTAAGAGAACTTTTAAAAATAAGTGAAAACATACATTATATAAAAGAAGATTCAAAGGAGTATAGCAGCGCAAAAAGGATTTGTGATGAAGCTATAAAAAGGTTTGGGAAAATAGATGTATTAGTTAATAATGCTGGAATAAGTAAAATAGGACTTTTAATGGATACAGAAGCTGAGGATATAGAAGAGCTAATGGGAGTAAACCTTTTAGGGCCAATTTATTTAGCTAAAGAAGCATCAAACCATATGTTAAATGATGGAGGAAGTATAATAAATATTTCTTCAATATGGGGTGAGTATGGGGCTTCTTGTGAAACTATATATTCAGCAAGTAAGGGTGGATTGAATATATTTACTAAGGCATTGGCTAGAGAACTTGCAATGGCTAAAGTAAGAGTTAATGCAGTAGCACCTGGAGTTATAAATACAAAGATGAATAGCTTTTTAAGTAAAGAAGAAAAAGAAGAATTAGAAGAAGAAATTCCAATGGGAAGATTTGGAGAAGGCGAGGAAGTAGCAAATTTAGTATTATTTTTAGCATCTTCGAAAGCTTCTTATATAACAGGACAAATAATAAAGGCTGACGGCGGAATGATTTAAAAAAGTAAAGAGGCTTCTCAAAAATAAAATTGGTAGTAAATTTAAGAGAAAAAAGAAAAAATAACCCAAATAGAATTTAATTTTTCTATTTGGGTTATTAATTTTAACTAAAAGCTTCTATAACCTATGCAAAGGATAAGCTTTCAGTAGAAAGACTGTTTATTTAGAGACAGTCTCTTCAAATATTATATTATAATTTTGTTACTGAAGCGTTATATGTACCATAAACTACGCCTTCACCTACAATATGACCTTCCATAGCATTATAAAGATCATTTAATCCAAAACCTGCTTTTAGATTTAAAGTAGTATCTAGAGCATAAACAGTCATAGTATATTTATGAGGGAAGTTTACAGGTACCATTCCACCATAATGATAAGCCTTATCTCTTGGAACTTGGAATCCTTTAAGACCATTTAATTGAAGCGGATATCCATTAGCATAACTAGTTACTCCTTGAACCATGTTATTTGCCATTGTAGTACTAGCATTAGCTGGTAATGATGTTACATTAGTAGGAATATCAGAAGCAATCCAATGAATCCATGGGAACCCCATAATTGGAACAGTATCATAATCAATTAAAGTAATTGCATATGATTTAGTTGATGCTGGTGCACCAGACCATTCTAATGGAATAGATTCAAGTGGCATAGCCCCAAGCTTATCTTTTGAAGCTGCTCCATATTGAGCATCAATAATTCCATCTTTTATTCCAGAAGATGCAAGATTCATTTTAACTATTGGAATATAGTTTTTAGAATCTGATACTGTAGTAGGGGTAGGTGTAGTTGGAGTCTTTGCTGTACTTGAATCATCACAAGAAACACAAGCTAAACTAACACCAAGGGAAAGAATTAAAACTGCAAATAGTGATTTAAATTTTTTTGATTTCATAAAAAAACCCCTTTCAAAATAAATATTACAAAAGTAGTATTACCGAAAGGAGTTTAATTTATTTAATAATTATTATATATCTTCAACAATTTCTAATGGAGCTTTAAATGTAAATAAGACTCCATGGGCAGTGCTTTCTAATTTATAAGAAAAATTATGAATATCTAAAATATTTTTTACAATAGAAAGTCCAAGTCCCGCACTATTTTTTGATCTATTACCTGATTTATCTAATCTATAAAATTTGTTGAAAAGATTATCACATTCATTCTCAGGAATAAAAGAATCTGTATTTAAAAGGCTTAAAACCATAAATTTCTCATTTTCACTTCTGATAGTAAGTTTTATAGTAGCCTTTTCAGGTGAATATTTTATAGCGTTAGAAATTATATTAGTTAAAACTTGATCTATTTGGAAAATATCACCTTTTATATAAGAATATTCGGTTTGAGGATCGAATATCATAGTTATATTTTTTTCATTACATTCTAAATTAAAGTTTGAAAAGATTTTTTTCGCTAGTCTATTTATATTAAAAATTTCAAATTGAGGAGTAATAACTCCAGATTCAAGCTTTGAAAGCTCCAACATATTAGAAACAAGCTTCCCCATCTTTTGAGACTCATCTATTATTGTTTGTAAATAAAGGGAAGCGTCTTCTCCCGATACAACACCATCTTTTAGACCTTCTGCATAACCTTCAATTATGCCGATAGGAGTTTTAAGTTCATGGCTAACACTTGCAATAAAATCTTTTCGCATAACTTCAAGTTGGCGTTCACGCTCAATATCTTCTTTAAGTTTTGAATTACTTTCTTTTAAATCATCTAAAGTAGATTTTAATTTTGATGATAAAAAGTTAAATGTTTTTGCAAGATGACCAATTTCATCATCAGATTTTACAGCACATGTTTCAGAAAAATCCATATTACTCATTTTTATAGCAACATTGTTTATTTGAACAAGTGGCTTTGCGATTTTTTTACTATACCCATAAGAAACTAAAATTGCAAGAAGTGTTGCACCTAGGAATATGTAAATATAAAATTCACTAATAATATTACTTGCTTCTAAAATAGGTTGTATTGATGAAACACAAAGAATAATTGAGTCAACATGTGTAGAAGTTGAAATTGCAGATGCAATACCAATATTTTTATATTGACCTTTTTCATAAAAGCTAGTGGACACAGTTTTGCTTTGCCCTAGAATATTATTTAAAATTATTTTGTTTTTTAAAATTTCAGAACAAAAATCTTTTAAAATATTAACATCATTTTGGTCGGCATTTGTTTCTCCAGGAATAAATTTAAGTTCTCCATTAAGAGAAAAAATTGCAATTTTTGCACCATTTACAGTTTCGAAATTTTTAAGTGCAGAATAAATCTGAGCATTATTATTTAAATGCCCGGAATATTCAATTTTAAATTTATTTACAGCACTAATTAAGCTATCTGTTTTCTTTTTTTCATAAAAGCTTTCAAAAACTAGAGATTGGGCTATTAAAATAATTGCAAGAAGGCCAATTATTACGAAAAATGTTATGAAAAATATTTTCCTTGATAAAGAAGAATTTTTAAAATTATTGAAATTCATTTATTTCACCTCAAATTTGTATCCACTACCTCTAACAGTAATAATATAAGAAGCTTTAGATGAAAGTTTTTCACGAAGCCTTTTTATATTAGTATCAACTGTGCGAATATCACCATAGTAATCTATTCCCCATACATTATCTAAAATATTATCTCTAGATAGAGAAATTCCTTCATTGTCTGTTAAATAAACTAAAAGCTCATATTCCTTAGGCGAAAGTTGAATATAATTTGAATCTACAAGTACTTCATGAGAAAGCTTATTTATTTTAAGTCCATTAAAATCTTTAGTACTTGAATCAATTTTGGCTTCAGTTCTTTTAAGTAAAGCTTTTGCTTTAGCTAATAAAACTTTAGGACTAAAAGGTTTTGTCATATAGTCGTCTGCACCAAAAGCATACCCTTGAAGCTTATCATCTTCTTCTCCTTTAGCAGTTAATAAGATAACAGGAACATTTGATACTTCTCTAATTATGCTTAAAAAATCTAAGCCGTTTAATTTTGGCATCATAATATCTAGTATTATAATATCAACTGTATTTTGACTAAATGTTTGGAGACCTTCCTCCCCATTTGAGGCTTCTAAAACTTTAAAGCCTTCATTTAAAAAATAGTCTCTAATTAAGAAGCGTATTTTTATTTCGTCTTCTACAATTAAAACTGTCTGCATAGTCTATAAGTACCCCCTAAAAATATATATTTAACTCTATTATATATAAAAAAGTACTTTAAGTAAAAGAATAGAAAATACAAACTTCTTTTATAAAGACTATTTTTGTTGTAAAATACAGAAAAGACGGTAATTAAAAAGATAGAAATTAATAGTAGGAGATGGAGAATGATAAAACTAAACTTTGATGTGAAAAAACATAAACTTAAAAATAATTTAGAAGTTATAACTATAAAAAAAGATACAAGAATAGGTGCAATAAATATAGGTTTTAATATAGGATCAATGTATGAAAAGTTAGAAGAGAAAGGTATAAGTCATTTTGTTGAACATATGCTTTTTAAAGGAACTAAAAATTTAAACAATGAAGAGTTAAATAGTGAACTTGAAAATTTAGGTGGAGAATATAATGCATATACAGATTATGAAAATACTGTATATACAATTAGTTGTTTAGAAGAAGAATTAGAAAATGGGACAAAACTCTTAAGTGATATGATTATAAATTCCACATTTGATGAAGCTGAAATTGAGAAAGAAAGAAGTGTTATTTTAGCAGAACTTAGAACTGGAAAAGATGATATTGAGGATTTAAGCTTTAAAAAAACAAATGAAACTGCTTTTTCTAAAGGTTTTTTAAAGTGGGAAGTTATAGGAATTGAAAAAAATGTTAAGAATTTTAAAAGAGAAGAGATAAAAAGCTATTTTGAGAAATATTATAGACCAAGTAATGGTGTAATAACAGTAGTTACATCTTTAGAACATGAAGATTCTTTAAAAATGGTAGAAAAATATTTTGGAGAATGGGAAGATAGAAAAGAAGAAAAAATAAAGCCAGTAAAAGAAAAAAATAAATATATAAGAAAAGAAAGCTATAAAGAAGATATAGAACAAAGTACAATAGTTTATCTTTATACCTTTGATGATTTAGATAAGAAGGAAGAACTTCCCCTTAGAATTTTAAATCATAGACTTGGTGAAAGCTCAAACTCAATTCTTTTTAGAGAAGTTCGAGAAAATAGAGGATATGCCTATGATATTTTCACTCATTTAGATATAAGTAAGGAGTCAAAGAGTCTTTATATTTATACATCAGTAGGAGATGAGGATGTAGAAAAAACAGAAGAAGTTATAAATGAAATTATAGAAAGAATAATAAAAGAAGAAATTACATTTACTGATAGAGACTTAAATATAATGAAAAAAGTTCATAAAACAGCTGTTATAAGCACTTTAGAAGATTCGGCAGAACTTTGTAACTATGTTCTTCATCAAGCACTTTCAGAAGAAGAACTTTTAGAGTTTGTAGAAGATATGAAAAGACTTAATAACATAAAAAAAGAAGAACTTAAGGATATTGGTAAAAAAGTTCTTGTTAAACCAACAATCCATATATTAAGAAGAAAAGAGGATTAAGTATTTGGGTAAAATTACAAAAATAGAAGAAGGAAAAAGAAACAAAGATAGAGTAAATGTTTATGTGGATGATGAATTTGCATTTGCAATAGATGTAGAACTTTCATATAAAATGGGGCTTAAAAAAAATCTAGAAATAGATGAAGAAAAAATAAAAGAAGCAGTTTTAAAAGATGGTTTTTCTAAATGTAAAGAAAGAGCTATAAAAATTGTTGAAAGAAGTTATAAAACAGAAAAAGAATTAAGAGAAAAATTAAAAAGCTATGAATATGTAGATGAACAAATAGATTATGCAATAAATTTTCTTATAGAATATAAATTTTTAGATGATGTTAAATATACAAGAATGTATATAAAAGATAAGCTCTTTAATCAAGGAAGCAATAAAATAAAGTTTGCATTAGAAAGAAAAGGCATAAACAGAGAAGTTATAGGAGAAATTCTTAGTGAATTTGATAAGGATGAAGAAATTGAAAGAGGACTTCATCTTTGTGAGAAGAAATATAATATTTTAAAAGGAAAAGAATCTGATAAGTATAAATTAAAAGATAAGCTTTTTAGATACTTAGTTGGAAGAGGATATGAATTTTCATCTGCAAAAGAGATTATAAGTAAGGTTATGAATAAAGAAGAATATTAAAGGAGTATAGATGGAGAAAAATTTATCTACATTAATATGTTTATTAGTCATAGGTGTACCAATTATAAAAGGTGTACTTAGAGCATTTAGAAAAAAAGCTATAAGCTATGCAATAAATGAAATTTCAAGTAGTGTAGCATTAATTGGAACAATGATTTTTGTATTTAGCTATTTTAATGATGTAAATTCTTATGTGGGGAATTTGATTGAAAGTATTGATATAAATTCAATAGTGAAATACTTGCTTAAATTTGCCTTGATTATGATTTGTTTTATGATAGTACATTTTATTTTATATAGTATTTTTAGACTGATAAATAAAATTTTATTAGGGAATTTTCTAAAAAATATTGAGGATAATGTGCCTGTAAAAGCAATACTAGGAGGAGTATTAGGATTTATAAAAGGATTCTTAACACTTTGTATTATTTTTAGTATTGTAGCAATAATAAACAAGGCAAATATTTTTAATAAAGACATACAAATATTCAATAAAATAAATATTTATAAAAAAATAGAACAAAACATAAGTGGATTAAAAGTAAATGAAATAAAAAGCGGAGTACTTCAGGACATAGAAAATGGACGTATAGTGTATTACAATGGAGTAACTTTAAGTGAAGGTGTTAAAAGTGATAGTGCTATAAATGAAATGGCAAAAGAAATAACAAAAAACGATACAACAGACCTAGAAAAAGCAAAAACTATTTATGAATGGGTTGGAAGTCATATAACTTATGACAATGAAAAGGCTAGCCTTGTAATGAGTGGAGATAGAAAGTTAAAAAGTGGTGCAATAGAAGCTTTTAATACTAGAAGTGGAATATGCTTTGATTATGCTTGTCTTTATGTAGCAATGGCAAGAACTGTGGGGCTTCCAGTAAGACTTATTACAGGAGAAGCTTATAATGGAGAAGAATATATAAATCATGCATGGAATCAAGTGTATATAAAAAGCTTAGGTGAATGGATAAATGTAGACCCAACATTTTATGATGCAGGAGATTATTTTAATAATAAGAATTTTTATAAAGATCATAAAGAACAAAGTATTGCAGGTCAGTGGGATTAAAGAAAAAAGATTAGGAGAAAATTTCCTAATCTTTTTTATATTTAGAGATTAAAAGCTTAATAGCTTTTTCACACTCATCATCCTTATTATTTAAAGCCCACGCCATATTAAAATAAATTAAAGCCTTTTTAGGAATATCCTGCATAGCATAACAATATCCTAAATTAAAGAAGTATTTACTTTCTCTTTGAATATCAATAGCCTTCTTTAGCATATCTATAGCAGAAGGATATTCTTTAAGTTTAATAAAACAAACTCCAGCATTGTAATATGAGCAAGCTTGATTATCATTGGATTTCACGGCTTTTTTATAAAAATCAATAGCTTTTTTATACTCATGTGTATTATATAATTTATTTCCTTCATTAAAATAGTCCAAATTCAAATCCTCCTAAATAAATACTATTTATTTACATTATAGTCATTTATCGTATATTATATACTTATAGAGGAAAGAATATGATTTTTTAAATCTTTTTTAAATCTGCCTTAAATTTTTTGTTTATTGTTGATTTAATAATGAATATTATATAATATCAATATATGCGATTTAATATTTTGAAAAAGTAGGTGTAATTAGATGGAAAAATTTAAACTGGGACTAGATGTTGGATCTACAACAGTTAAGGTTGTCGTACTAGATAAAACGGACAACATGGTGTTCAGTGAATATAGAAGACACTTTTCAAATATAAAGCAAACTATAATAGATATTATGAAAGAATGCTTTGAAAAATTTGGGGACATAAAAATATCAGTGACAATAACAGGATCTGGTGGACTTTCTATGGCAAATTGGCTAGAAGTAAAGTTTGTACAAGAAGTTATTGCATGTACAGAAACAATAGAAACAATAATTCCACAAACAGATGTAGCTATAGAGCTTGGTGGAGAAGATGCAAAAATAACTTATTTAAAAGATGGAATAGAACAAAGAATGAATGGTACTTGTGCTGGTGGTACAGGAGCATTTATTGATCAAATGGCATCACTTTTAAATACAGATGCTACAGGATTAAATGATCTTGCAAAAAATTATGGAGTAATATATCCAATAGCTTCAAGATGTGGTGTATTTGCAAAAACAGATGTACAGCCTCTTATAAATGAAGGAGCTAAAAAAGAGGATATTGCAGCTTCAGTACTTCAAGCAGTTGTTAACCAAACAATAGGAGGGCTTGCTTGTGGTAAGCCAATTCAAGGGAATATAGCCTTTTTAGGAGGGCCTCTTTATTTCTTATCGGAGCTTAGACAAAGATTCATCGAGACTTTAAATCTGACAGATGAAGAAATTATCTTCCCAGAAAACCCACAACTTTTCGTGGCAATGGGGGCAGCTCTATTATCAAAGGAAGAGGAGCCTATAGACTTTATAAACTTAATTGAAAAAGTAAATAGTATGTCTGATGCAAAAGATGATGAAGTTTTAAGATTAGATAAGCTTTTTAAAGATGAAGAAGAGTTTAAAACTTTTAATGAAAGACATGCAAAGGCAAAAGCTAAAAGAGGAAACATAGAAGAAACAGTTGGAAATGTATTCTTAGGAATAGATGCTGGTTCTACAACAACTAAGGTTGTTTTAATAAACGAAAATGATGAGATCATATATTCATACTATGGCGGAAATGGAGGAAATCCATTAAAGAAAATAGTTGAAATAATGAATGATTTATATAAGGAGTTGCCAGAAAAAGCTAAGATAGCGAAAGCTACAGTAACAGGGTATGGTGAAGCACTTATAAAATCTGCATTACATATGGATATAGGGGAAATAGAAACTATAGCACATTATAAGGCAGCAGACCACTTCTTACCAGGAGTAGATTTTATTCTTGATATTGGCGGCCAAGATATGAAGTGTTTAAGAATTAAAAATGGAGTAATAGACAGTATTCTTTTAAATGAAGCATGTTCATCAGGATGTGGATCATTTATTGAAACATTTGGTAAATCTCTTGGGATAGAAGTAGAAGATTTTGCAAAAGCAGCTTTAGAATCTAGTAGTCCAGTTGATTTAGGTTCAAGATGTACTGTATTTATGAACTCAAAGGTAAAACAAGCACAAAAAGAAGGAGCTTCAGTTGGAGATATTTCAGCGGGACTTTCTTATGCAGTTATAAAAAATGCTTTATATAAAGTTATAAAAATTAGAGATCCTAAAGATATGGGGAAAAAGATAATAGTTCAAGGTGGGACATTCTACAATGATGCTATTTTAAGAACTTTTGAAATTATTTCAGAAAGGGAGGCTGTAAGACCTGATATAGCAGGACTTATGGGAGCTTTTGGAGCAGCTATAATTTCAAAAGAAAGATATGTAGAGGGCGAAGAATCTGCAATTCTTAAAAAAGAAGAATTAACAGATTTTGATATGACTTCAGAATTTAGAAGATGTGGACTTTGTGGGAATAACTGTTTATTAACAATAAACAAATTTACAACAGATGAAGAGTTTATATCAGGAAATAGATGTGAAAGAGGACTTGGAATGCAAATTAAAAAAGATGAAGTTCCAAACCTTTATAAATATAAATTTAAAAGAACATTTGGGTATGTTCCATTAAAAGTAGAAGAAGCTAAGAGAGGAACTATAGGACTTCCTAGAGTTTTAAATATGTATGAAAACTATCCGTTTTGGTTTACTCTTTTAACAGACCTTGGATTTAGAGTACAGTTATCGCCAGTTTCATCAAAAAATCTTTATGAAAAAGGAATAGATACAATTCCATCAGACTCAGCGTGTTATCCAGCTAAGTTAGTTCATGGACATATAGCTGCACTTGTAGAACGTGGATTTAAAAACATATTCTATCCTTGTATTTCATATGAAAAGAAAGAATTCAGTGATTCAAATAACAGTTATAACTGTCCTATGGTAACTTCATATCCGGAAGTTATAAAAAATAATATGGATACTATAAAAGAGAGAAATATAAACTATATAGCACCATTTTTATCATTAGATGATGAGAAAGGTTTAGCTAAAAGAATAGTTGAAGAATTTAAAATGTTTAATGTTACTATGGCAGAAGCTAAAAGTGCAGTAAATAAAGCATTCTTAGAAAGAGATGCATATAAAAGTGATTTAAGAAAAAAAGGTGAAGAAACTTTAGAATATTTAAAAGAAAATAATATGAAAGGTATTGTTTTAACAGGAAGACCTTATCATGTTGACCCTGAAATAAATCATGGTATTCCAGATGTTATAGCTTCATTTAAAATGGCAGTTCTTCCAGAAGATTGTATATCTCATTTAGGTCATTTATCAACTAAGCTTAGAGTAGTTGACCAATGGACTTATCACGGAAGACTTTATAGAGCTGCTGCTTTAGTTAGAGATACAGATGAGCTTGAAATGATTCAACTTAACTCATTTGGATGTGGACTTGATGCAGTTACAACAGACCAAGTTAATGAGATATTAGCTGAAAAAGGTAAGATATATACTGTATTAAAAATAGATGAAGGAAATAACTTAGGTGCAGCTAAAATAAGAATAAGATCTCTTAAAGCAGCTATTGAAGAAAGAGATAGAAATAATTATGAGCCAGTACACGAGGACAATTCATATAAAGATATTGTATTTACAAAAGAAATGAGAAAAACTCATACACTTTTAGTACCACAAATGTCTCCAATTCATTTTGATAAGTTAGAAGTTGCAGCAAGATCAGCAGATTTTAATATAGAAATTTTACCAGCAAATGATACAAAAGCTGTTGATGAAGGATTAAAATTTGTAAATAATGATGCTTGTTTCCCATCAATTATTGTTGTAGGGCAAATAATTGCAGCATTAAAATCAGGAAAATATGATTTAAATAATACATCAGTTATAATAAGTCAAACTGGTGGAGGATGTAGAGCAACTAACTATATTGGATTCTTAAAATTAGCACTTAAAAATGCAGGATATCCAAATATTCCAGTATTATCATTAAATGCAGTAGGACTTGAAAAGCAACCAGGATTTAAGATAACACTTAAATTTGTTAAAAAGGCCCTTATGGCACTTATTTATGGAGATCTTTTCATGAGAGTTTTATATAAAACAAGACCTTATGAAAAAGTAAAAGGCTCAGCAGATGCATTATATGAAAAGTGGAATAATATAGCTAAAGAAAGCTTAGCAAATGATGGTAAGAAAAAAGAGTTCAATAAAATTATTAAAGGAATTATCAAAGACTTTGATGAATTAGAACTTTTAGATATTAAAAAACCTAGAGTTGGTGTAGTTGGAGAAATATTAGTTAAATATCATCCAACAGCTAATAATGATATTGTAAAGATTTTAGAAAGTGAAGGAGCAGAAGCAGTTGTTCCAGATCTTTTAGACTTCTTCTTCTATTCAGCATATGATAGTGACTTTAAAAATAAATTCTTAGGAACAAGTAAGATGGAAAAAAATCTTAGTATGTTAGCTATGAAGTATATGGATAGTTACAGAAAAGTAATGAAAGAAGAGCTTAATAAGAGTAAAAGATTTGAGTCACCTAGGGATATAAGAGATTTAGGAAAGCTTGCATCAGAAATTCTTTCATTAGGACACCAAACAGGAGAAGGATGGTTCTTAACTGGAGAAATGATAGAGCTTATAGAGTCAGGAGCTCCTAACATAGTTTGTATGCAACCATTTGGATGTTTACCAAACCATGTAACTGGAAAAGGAATGATGAAGGCTTTAAAATCTAGATATAAAGAAGCTAATATAGTTGCAGTAGATTATGACCCTGGTGCATCAGAAGTTAACCAAATAAATAGAATTAAGCTTATGTTATCTGTTGCTTTTAAAAAGCTTAAAGAAGAAGAGCAAAAATAATATAATTTTAAAAAGAGAGAACATTGACAAAAAGAAATTTATACTATAAGATAATAGTTAAATTATAATATAGGAAAAAGCTTAGAAAAAGAGGAGTAAAAATACAGAGTATTATAGAGAGAAGGGAATAGGTGAAAGCCCTTTATATAAAGTGTTTTGAAGGTAGCTTTGGAGCTTTTCTAGTGAAATAGTAGTAGCTAGAAACGGTTTTGAAAAATCGTTAATTAAGAAGAGTGCTTAAAGAAAATTTCTTTAAGAATTAAGGTGGTACCACGAGCTTTCGTCCTTTTGTAGGATGAGAGCTCTTTTTTTATTGCAAAATAATAAGCTAAATTTAAGCTTATTTTATATAATTAGGAGGGATTTTAATGTCAGAACAAAACAATATTCAAACAACATATAGTCCTAAAGAGTTTGAAGAAAGAATTTATAAAACTTGGGAAGAAAAAAAATATTTTACACCAAAGGTAGATAAAACTAAAAAGCCTTATTCAATAGTTATGCCACCACCAAATATAACAGGTAAATTACACTTAGGGCATGCACTTGATAATACTCTTCAAGATATGCTTATAAGATTTAAAAGAATGCAAGGGTTCGAAACATTATGGCTTCCAGGTCAAGACCATGCATCTATTGCAACAGAAGTTAAAGTTGAAAATGAACTTTTAAAGCAAGGTCTTAAAAAGAAAGAAATGGGAAGAGAAGCATTCCTTGAAAAAGTTTGGGATTGGACAGATGAATATAGAGAAAAAATAAGAGTACAACTTAAAAAAATGGGATGTTCAGCTGACTTTACTAGAGAAGCATTCACTATGGATGAAAATTTAGATAAAGCTGTAAGACACGTATTTGTTAAGTTATATAATGAAGGTCTTATTTATCAAGGAAATAGAATAACTAACTGGTGTCCTAAATGTCAAACAGCTCTTTCAGATGCTGAGATTGAATATGAAGAAAAAGACGGGCACTTTTGGCATATAAACTATCCATTAAAAAATGGAGAGGGTTATTTAGAAATAGCTACAACTAGACCAGAAACATTACTTGGAGATACAGCAGTTGCAGTTAATCCAAATGATGAAAGATTTAAGCATTTAATAGGAGAAATGTTAATATTACCTCTTGTAAACAGAGAAATTCCTATAATAGCTGATGATTATGTAGATTTAGAGTTTGGAACAGGAGCCGTTAAAATAACTCCAGCTCATGACCCTAATGACTTCCAAGTTGGGCAAAGACATAACTTAGAAATTATAAGAGTTATGGATGATAAAGGTGTTATAAATGAAAAAGGTTTAAAATATGAAGGAATGGACAGATATGAAGCTAGAAAAGCTATGGTAGCTGATTTAGAGGCGTTAGGTCTTTTAGTTAAAGTTAAACCTCACACTCATAACGTTGGAACACATGATAGATGCGGAACTGTAGTAGAGCCAATTATATCTAAACAATGGTATGTAAAAATGGAATCTTTAGCAAAGCCTGCTTTAGAAGTAGTTAGAAATAAAGAAACTAAATTTGTGCCAGAAAGATTTGAAAAAACATACTTTAACTGGATGGAAAATATCCAAGATTGGTGTATTTCAAGACAATTATGGTGGGGACACAGAATACCAGTATGGTATTGTAAAGATTGTAATGAAATAATGGTTTCAGAAACAGAAGTATGCGAATGTTCAAAATGTGGAAGCAAGAATTTAGAAAGAGAAACAGATGTACTTGATACATGGTTCTCATCAGCACTTTGGCCTTTCTCAACTCTTGGATGGCCAGAAAAAACAGATGATTTAGATTACTTCTATCCAACAAGTACATTAGTTACTGGATATGATATTATCTTCTTCTGGGTTGCAAGAATGATATTTAGTGGAATTCATAATATGGATAAAACACCATTTGAAACTGTTTTAATTCATGGAATTATAAGAGATTCAGAAGGAAGAAAAATGAGTAAATCTCTTGGAAATGGAGTAGATCCACTTGAAGTAATTGATGAGTATGGAGCAGATGCTTTAAGATTCATGTTAGTTACAGGAAATGCACCAGGAAATGATATAAGATACTTCCCAGAGAGAGTAGAATCAGCAAGAAACTTTGCTAATAAAATATGGAATGCATCAAGATTTGTTATGATGAACCTTGATAGAGATTTAATGAATGAATTTAAAGACTCAAAAGAATATTCATTAGCAGATAAATGGATACTATCTAAATTAAATACTTTAGTTAAAGAAGTAACTGAAAATATGGATAAATTTGAACTTGGAATTGCACTTCAAAAAGTATATGACTTTATGTGGACTGAATTCTGTGATTGGTATATAGAACTTGTTAAGCCAGTATTATATGGAGATGACAGAAAAGCTAAAGGTGTAACATTTAATGTGTTATATACTGTTTTAGAAACAGGATTAAAATTATTACACCCAGTAATGCCATTTATAACAGAAGAAATCTTTACTCACTTAAATGTTGAAGAAGAAACTATAACTCATTCAGCATGGCCAGAGTTTAAAGAAGAAAGAAATGATTCTAAAGCGGAAGAAAATATGGCATACATTATAGAAGCTATTAAAGGACTTAGAAATGTAAGAGCTGAAATGAATGTTCCTCCATCAAGAAAGGCAAATGTTATTTGTCACATTGAAAATGAAGCAAAAGAAGCTTTCTTAAATGGTAAATCATATATAGAAAAATTAGCTTCAGCAAATGAAGTTTCATTTATAGAAAATAAAAATGAAGTTCCTGAAAATGCAGTATCACTAGTAGTTAAAGGTGGAGAATTATTTATGCCTCTTCTTGACTTAGTTGATAAAGAAAAAGAACTTGAAAGATTAAATAAAGAGCAGAAAAAACTTGAAGGTGAAATTGAAAGAATAGACAAAAAACTTTCAAATCAAGGATTTGTAGCTAAAGCTCCAGAGGCAGTAATAAATGGAGAAAAGGAAAAAAGAGTTAAGTATGTTCAAATGTTAGATGCAGTTAAAGAAAGAATAAATGCATTAAAATAGAATATAAGGGCATTAGTAAATATTTTTACTAATGCCTTGTTTTAAGATTAATAGGAAATTAAAGGCAGGAAGATAAATTTGAATAATATAAATATAGAAGAAAAAGATAATTTAGATTTAGTAATAGAAAGTAAAGAAGTGAGAGAGTGGAAAAAGGCTCTTATGACTTATGATTTTGCAGTAAATGAAATAAGTACAAAGCTTAATATACTAAATGATGAGTTTAAAAATTTACACGAGTATAATCCTATTGAGCATATAAAAACAAGAGTTAAAAAACCAAAGAGTATAATAAGAAAATTAAAAAGTAGAGGAATAGAGCCTACAGTTAAAAATGCAAATGAATGTTTAACTGATATCGCAGGTGTAAGAATAATCTGTGCTTTTGAAGAGGATATATATAGAATTTTTGAAATTTTAGTAAATCAAGATGATATAGAAGTTACAGAAATTAAAGACTATATAAAAGAACCTAAAGAAAATGGATACAGAAGCTTACACGTTTTAATAACTATTCCTGTATTTTTATCAACAGGAACTAAAAATGTAGCAGTAGAAATTCAAATAAGAACTATTGCAATGGATTTTTGGGCAAGCCTTGAGCATAAGATATATTATAAATACCGAGATAAAACATTAAATAATATATCTAATGAACTTAAAGAATGTGCGAATATGATAAAAGTATTAGATAAAAAAATGACTGATATTAAGCTTGAAATAAATAATTTATCTTCAGAAGAAGAATAAAGACAAGCTAATAAAAAATCCTAGCAGAAATTTCTACTAGGATTTTTTATATATTAATTAAAGATCTTTAACAGATATATCATTATCAATAGGTTCACCATCATTAACAAAGCTACTTAATTTAAAGCAGCTTTTGAAATTCGTTTAATATGTACAAATACATATATTCCACCAAATAAAATAGATAAGAAATTAGAAAGTGGTAGAACCATCCAAATTCCATTTATACCAAGACCAAAGGTATATGGTAAAAGATATAAAAATGGAATAAAGAAAATAACTCTTCTAAATAAAGACAAAATGATAGATTCTTTAGCAAAACCAATAGCTCTAAAAAAGGAAATTGATAAAAAGTAAATGCCAAGTAGTGGAGAAGCTAAAAGTGCAATTATTAAAATATAACCTCCATAATTTATAAGTTTTGCATTGTTTGAAAATAAATTTATAAATATCTTAG
Organism: Clostridium sp.; assembly: GCF_051650885.1. Classification (GTDB taxonomy): domain Bacteria; phylum Bacillota; class Clostridia; order Clostridiales; family Clostridiaceae; genus Clostridium. Next base: position 14,438 of record NZ_JBOFRG010000117.1, on the reverse strand, counting down.
AGAAAACCATTAAAATTGCAGTACAAATTGTTCCACCTAATATGGTATAAAAAAGATTGTATTTTATACAAGCTTTCATACGAGCTATATTTTTAGATGAAAAATTATAACCAATTAAAGGTTGTGTTCCACGGCAGAAGCCTGCAACAGAACGTTGAATAAAGGAAGTAAGTTTATAAACAATTCCATAAATTGCAATTGCATAATTTCCACCAAAGTGATATAAGTCTTTATTTAAAAGCATCATAGAGATACTTCCGATAAATTGGTTTAAGAAAGTTGAAAAACCAATAGGTAAAGACTCTTTAATAAGTTTTAAATTAAATTTTATATCTGTTATTTTGATTTTTAAAAATGATTTAAACTTAAATATGTATAATAAATAAATTAGATTTATAAGTTTTGAAAGGGTTGTTGCAAGTCCAGCACCTAAAACTCCCCATTTAAAAATGACTATAAATAAAAAATCTAAAATAATATTAGAGAGGATACTAATTATAGTACCTATCATAGAGTGAAAGGAATTTCCTTCAGCCCTTAAAATATTATTTGAGGCAATACATAAAGGGTAAAATAATATGCCTATAAACATGGCCTTAGCATAAGTTACAGCATAGGGAATAGCAGCCCCAAATGCGCCAAAAGCCATTACAATTTGTTTTGCAAAAATAAGTCCTATAGTACATAAAAAGATGGAAAGGAAAAAAATACAAAAAAAGAGGCTTCCAGCAGCCTTTGTTGCATTTTTAATATCTTTTTTTCCAAGAGCTCTAGATATATAAGAACCTATACCAGAGGTGAAAAGCTGTGTAAGAGCCATAATCATCATTTGTATAGGAAGATATATAGAAACTGCATCAATACCTAAAGTAAATACATAACGCCCTATAAAAATAGTATCAATTATATTATAAATTACGGTAGATACAGTAGAAACTGCACTAGGAGAACTTAATTTTAATACAGCTTTTTTAGGATTTTCTTCTCCTAAAATATAATTTCGATCCATAAAAAAACTCCTTTCTAATATTAATATTTTAACATGGAGAAATGGAAGTAGAATTAAATACAGGTGAACTCTTTATTAATAAAAAAAGAGCTAATAGATGAATTTTTCATCTATTAGCTTATTAAAGCTTGAAGTCAAGCTATATTTCACCAAACATTTTTTTAGAGAAGTTTTCTCCAAATAGTCTAAGTTCATTTATTTGTTCTTCAGAAGCTCTAAATTTAATAGCTAAACCTTCTGATGTAAGTTTCATTTTTAATTCTTTTAATCTACTATCCATTCTTGGAACAGCTTCTCCGCTCCAACCATATGAACCAAATGATGCTGCAAATTTACCACCATGTATAATTGGGTTTAAGTTTGCAAGAAGAATTCTAATTGGAGGTAAAAGTTCATTTACTATAGTTGGTGAACCAAATAAAATACCATCAGATTCTTCAATATCTTTTAAAACATCAGAAGTTTCACTGTAAGTTAAGTCATACATTTTAACTTCTACATTATGATTCTTTTGTATACCTTCTTTAACAGCATTAGCCATTTCAGCAGTATATCCATAAGCACTTACATAAGATATAGTAACTTTTTTATCTCCATTGATTACAGGTTTAACAGGAGTACTCCATTGTTTATAAGTTTCTACTATTTCCATAGGATTTTCTCTTAAGACAGGTCCATGCCCTGGGCAAATTACATCAATGTCTAAATCTTTGATTTTATTTATTGCTTTTAAAACAAATGGTTTAAATGGACCAAAGATACAGTCAAAGTAATATTTTAATGCCTCAAGATAATGTTCTTTATTTTCAACTAAATCATTAAATACATTTTCAGTTGAGTAATGACTACCAAATGAATCACAAGTTATTAAAACATTGTCTTCTTTAACATAAGTATACATTGAATCTGGCCAATGTAAAAATGGTGCAGAAATAAATTTTAATGTTTTATTTCCAAGAGATATTTCGTCACCATCTTTAGCGATTATATAATCAAAATCTCTATTTAAAATCTCTTTTAAGTAATTGATAGCTTGTGATGAACCAACAACCTTAGCATTTGGAGACATATCAAGAATTTTTCCAACAGAACCAGAATGATCAGGTTCTGTGTGATCAACTACTACATAGTCAATTTCTTCACCTTTAATACCTAAGCTTCCTAATGTTTTTAAATATTCATCAAAGCATCTTTCTTTAACAGTTTCAAAAAGTGCAGTTTTTTCACTTCCTTTAACTACGTATGAGTTATAAGTAGTTCCATAAGGAGTATACATTATAATATCAAATATTCTAAGTCCTGGATCAAGCGCACCGACCCAATAAATATCATTTTTAATTTCTTTAAATTTCATCCTAAACACCTCTATATATAACAAATAATTTTTATTTTATAATAATAATTTCGATATTATAATTGTAACAAACTTCACACTATAAGTAAACAAATCATTAAAATAAAAATTTAAATAAGATAAAAATACAAAAATATTTTATAGTATTATTATACAACTTTCTAAGCAAAATAAATTGGTGTAAAATGTAAAAAGAAATAAAAAATGTGTTAAAATTATTAATGAAAATTAAAAGGAACGGGTGAAGTAAAGATGAATTATAGAGAAGCAATGGAATATATACATAAAGTGAATAATTTTGGATCAAATTATGGATTGAAAAGAGTTGAAAGAGTTTTAGAATTACTTTCAAATCCTGAAAAAAAATTAAAAGTAATTCATGTTGGAGGAACAAATGGAAAAGGTTCTACTACTTCTATGATAACAGAAATTCTTATGAAAGAAGGATGCAGGGTTGGAATGTATACATCGCCATATTTGGAAGAATTCGAAGAGAGAATACAAATAAATAGAGAGAATATAAGCAAAGAGGATTTAGCAAGCTATGTGGAAAAAATAAAAAATGTTGTATCAATAGTTGATGAGGAGGGAATGGGAAATGTAACAGAGTTTGAAATAATAACATGCTTAATGTTTTTATATTTTAGTGAAAAAAATATAGATTTTGCAGTTATAGAAGTGGGGTTAGGTGGAACGCTTGATGCAACTAACGTAGTAAACCCTATAGTATCTGTATTAACATCTATAAGTTTAGATCATATGAATATTTTAGGAGATACATTAGAAGAAATAGCCAAAGAAAAATGTGGAATAATAAAAAGTAAAATACCGGTTATTGTTTATCCTCAAAAATTAGAAGTTATGAGAGTAATAGAAAAAGTAGGTGCTAAGAAAAACTCTGAAATTATAAAGGTTTTAGAGAATGATGCTAAATTTTTAAAGGTAACTGAGGATAAAGGTGGTATATATCAAAAAGTTAAAATAAAGGGCTTTAAGGAAACATATGAATTAGAATTAGGTCTTTTAGGAATGCATCAAATATTAAATTGTGCAGTAGCAATAAGAGTTGTAGAAAAAATACTTGGAGAAGTGAAAAATATAAAAAAAGCATTAAAAGATGTTAAATGGAATGGAAGATTAGAAGTTTTAAAAAAAGATCCTTTAGTAGTGATAGATGGTGCACATAATATAGATGGGATAAAAATGTTAAAAGAAAATATAGATATTTACTTTAAAGGAAAAGAAATATACTTATTACTTGGAATACTTGCAGATAAACAAGTAGAAGAAATGATAAAAGTAATAGCAAAGGATGTAGTAGAAATAATAGCGCTTACTCCAAATAGTGAAAGAGCAGAACTTTCTGAAGATTTGAAAAGAGAGGTAGAAAAAATAAATAAAAATGTAAAAGCTTTTGAAAGCTATGAAGAAGGATTTAGATATGCATGTTCTAAAGCTAAAAAAGAAGATTTAATATTAGGAACAGGCTCATTATATATGATAGGTGCATTAAGAGGAATAATTACTAAAAATAATTAATGGAATGACAAAAGGTGGATTCAGAAGAATTCACCTTTTTACTTTAAAAATAAGGATATTAATTTATCTCATTTCAAAAAAATTAATAATATATAATTATAATAGTTCTTTTAATGCTAAAGAAAGTTGGTCAGGACATGATGTATCTTTACTTTTACATTTAATCCCTTCTAATTTTTGAATTGCATCAGTTATTTTCATTCCTTTTACAAGCTCAGAAATACCAAATAGGTTTCCAGGACAACCATTTACAAAATTAACTGATTTAATGAATTCACCCTCAGTTTGAATGTGAATTTCAGTTGAGCATACCCCTTTTGTTTTGTATATAAACATTTTAAATTCCCCCTTTAAGTAAGTATATGCTTATTATAAAGGTATTTAGAGAAATAATAAAGGAGAAAATTGGGGGATTTTGTTCCGAGAAGAAATAGACATACATATTATATAAAAAAGAAAGACCTAAGATTTAAGGAGTGAAAAATGGATAATATTATTGTGTGTAATACTTCAGATGATAGTCTAAGTAAAATTAATATTGATAGAGTAAGTGTAGATACGTTGCCCTTAAAGCTTGGGGGAGAGAAGATTGGACCGAGAAGTATTGATGTGAAAGAGGGAAGGGGCGTGGTTGCGAATTGTTATTCTGATTCTATAACATTTATAGATCTTAACAGCTTTAAAGAAATTGAAAATTATACAATAGGAAAATACCCTAAAGATATAAAATGGGGAGAAAAAAATATTTATGTAGCTTGCGGAGATTCAAATTCAGTAATAATATTTAATGAAGAGAAAAAAAATATAGAATTTGAAATTAAGGTTGGAGATTATCCAGGTTCTCTTGCTGTTGATAAAAAAGAAAAATTTATTTATGTTGCAAATAGCAATAGTAACAGTGTAAGCGTAATTAACAATGAAAAGAAAAAGGTTGAAAGAGAGATTTTATTAAAAGAAACACCGACAAAAATATTATTATCAAAAAAGGATGATGAGTTATTTATTTGTGTAAATTCTTTTATGCAACATATGGAAGGAAAATTAATTGTATATTCTTTAAGAGATTGTAAAATTAAAGAGGAATATAAAGTAGGGGATTTCCCAATGGATTTAATTGAGTGTGAGAATTTAATATATATAGCTAACTTTGCAGAGGGAAGTATTAGTGTTGTAAATAGAGCGGAAAAGAGTAGTTATAGAATAATGGTAGGAGGAATGCCAAAGGGATTATTAAAAGAAAAAGAAAATCTTGTGATATCTGATTATTATAAAGGAAGGATAGTGTTATTAGATGAGAAAAGAATGGATAAAAAAATCATTGCAGTAGGCAATGAACCTAATGCAATGATTTTTGAAGGGTTTACTCGGCAAATAAAAGATTAATTATTTGATTATAAATTTCAGATGGATTTTCTTGCCACTTACCACAAATGTAAGTGGCTTGTTTTTTTGTTGGAACAGAAAATTTAAGATCAATTAGAGGTAAATCATCTTCTAATGCCTTTATGTGAACTAAAAAGTTATTATTTTTAACAAGTGTATAATCACTATGAATAGTTAACTCTTTTTTTATAAGGTCAATATGATTTTTGATATATTCATCTATTGATGTAAGTTGAGATGCTGAAATTCTATCTTTAAAGAAAGATAAAACATTATCTCCTTTTTCTGTTAGAGAAATTAATTTTTTATCAGACACTTCAATATACTGAATAAAAGTAGCTTCAGATAATTCAGATATATACTGTTGAAGGGTAAAATAATTTATAAAACTATTTTCTAAAACTATTTCTGTAAGTTGTGTATTTGTTATTGGCTGTTTAAGTAATTTTAATATATATAAAACTAATAACTTATTTTCAGCTAATTCTAAAGAACTTTCCTTATGCATATAAAAACCTCCACTGAATTTTGAAAGTATAAATTAATTATAGCATAAAATTATAAGAAGTGAAGTTTGTAATAAATAAAGAAAAAATTTCTCATACTAATTAAGAATGTAAAATAATAGAGGTGAGAAAATGAAAAGAAAAATTTATATAATAGGAATTATGGCTATAATAATTACATTTTTAGAATTAGGAATAAAATATAATTTAGTCGATGCTATAAATTTAAATGAAAAAGAACCGATATATAAAATAGAAACAGAAGAAAAAGAATTATTTCTAACATTTGACATAAATTGGGCAGAGGAGGATAATACGTATAAAATACTAGAGATACTTAAAAAAAATAATGTTAAAGGAACTTTTTTTATAATGGGTAAATGGGTAATATATCCAGATGGGAATAAAGAAAAGTTGAAAAAAATTTATGAGGAAGGGCACTTGATAGGAAATCATAGTTATGTTCATCCAGATTTTAAAAATATCTCGAAAGAAAGAATGAAAGAAGAAATAATAAAAACAGAAGAAATAATAAATAAAGAAATAGGAATAAAAACAAACATTTTCAGATTTCCAAGTGGATCATTTTCGAAGGAAGCCATACAATATGTATACGATTTAAATTATGTTCCAATGGAATGGAATATTGATTCAAAAGATTGGCTAAATGAAGGTGCATATAAGGAATATTTAAATGTGAAAAATAAAATCGGAAATGGTTCTATTATTCTTTATCACAATAATGGAAAGTACACACCAGAAAATTTAGAAAAAATTATAAAAGAATGCAAAAAAGAAGGGTATACTTTTAAAACATTAACAAAAATTCAATGAAAATTCATAAATTTAAAATAAATTTTAAAAATCGTTGATAAAAGATGAGTATATGTATTATAATGGAAATATATTTGTGTTGGGGTTTTTTTAGGGGCACAAATTTTATTACAAAGGGAGAGAGGGGTTACAATGGATAATTTAATGTTAAACAATAAGATTTACTTAGAAGGTAAGGTAATTTCAGAAAAGGAATTCAGTCATGAAATGTATGGAGAGGGGTTTTATACTTTTGACTTAGAAGTTATGAGACTTAGTGATTCAGTAGACATACTAAATATAACGGTTTCAGAAAGACTTTTAACAGGAGTAGATATAAGCATAGGAACTGAAATAGTAGTTGATGGTCAATTAAGATCATACAACAAATTTATGGACGGAACTAACAAGCTTATATTAACAGTTTTTGCAAGAAACATAGAGCCTTGCTTAGAAAGAAGTAAAAATCCAAATGAAATATACTTAGATGGATACATTTGTAAAGAACCAGTATACAGAACAACACCATTTGGAAGAGAAATTGCAGATGTATTATTAGCAGTAAATAGAGCTTATAATAAATCTGATTATATCCCTACAATAGCTTGGGGAAGAAATTCAAGATTCTGCAAAATGTTAGAAGTTGGAGATAATATAAGAATTTGGGGAAGACTTCAAAGTAGAGAATATCAAAAGAAAGTATCAGATAGTGAAGTTATTAAGAAAATAGCTTATGAAGTATCTATCTCAAAAATGGAAAGAGTAAGAGATAATGAAGAAGAAATAATCCTTCCAGACGAAAGAGAAGGTATAGTATAGAAAATAAAGCAAGTACAAAAAAGTACTTGCTTATTTTTTTTATTTTCTTAAATCATCTAATAATTGAGTTTTATCTTTAGTTTGATCATCAACTGATTTTATGATTTTAGCAGGAGAACCAGCTACAACTACTCCAGCTGGAACATCTTCAGTTACAACAGAACCAGCTGCAACAACAGAACCTTCTCCAACCTTTATTCCTTCAAGAATAACAGCGTTTGCTCCAATTAAAACATTATCAGCGATTTCACATGGTGATTTACTTGGTGGCTCAAGAACACCAGCTACAACAGCTCCAGCTCCTAAGTGAACATTTTTACCAAGTTTTCCACGAGCACCAATAACAGCGTTCATATCAACCATAGTTCCTTCACCAATTTCAGCTCCAATGTTTATAACAGCACCCATCATGATAACTGCATTTTTACCAATTGAAACTCTATCACGAATTATAGCACCTGGCTCAATTCTAGCATCAATTTCTTTTATATCAAGCATTGGAATTGCAGAGTTTCTTCTATCATTTTCAATTCTAAAATGTTTGATCTTATCTTTATTATCTAAAATAACGTTAGTTAAAATATCTGACTCCCCAACTAAGATGTAGAAGTTATCAGCTCCGTACCATTCTATATTTTCTAAATCAGCGTCTTTAAGATTTCCGTTTACGAAAATTTTAAGCGGCGTAGATTTTTTTGTTTCTTTTATAAATCTTGCGATTTCATATGGATCAGTAAAATTATATTCCATGTTTATCACCCTTTCTAAATTTGTCGAATTTTATGTGTGTAATTAATTATAATAAAAATAAGGCTTGTTTTAAAGGGGTAAATCGAAAAAAAGTCTGTTTGCGAGAGAATAATTAATAATGTAGAATGAAATTATAGAAAAATATAGGAAGAATTTTAATTGAAGGAGTGATATAAATGAAATTAGAAAAAGGATTAGTTCAAATATATACTGGTGATGGAAAAGGGAAAACTACAGCTGCAATAGGGCAAGGGATGAGAGCTTATGGAAATGGGCTTAAGGTGACTATGCTACAATTTTTAAAAGGTGGGTATACAGGAGAATTAAAAACGGTAGAAGAGCTTACAGAGAACTTTAGAATATATAGATTTGAAAGTAAAAAAGATTTTGTTTGGAATTTAAACGAGGAGCAAATAGAACTTTTAAAAAAGGAAATAAGAGTAGGATATAATTTTATATTAGAAAGATTAGAAAAAAATGATACAGATCTTTTAATAATTGATGAAATTATGGGTGTACTAGGAAATAAGTTTTTAACTGTAGAAGAAGTTTTATATATTATAGAAAATAAACCAGAGAATATGGAAGTTATAATGACTGGTAGAAATGTGCCAGAAGAAGTTATTGAAAAAGCCGATTTAGTAACAGAAATGAAAATGATAAAACACTATTATGAAAAAGGAGTTTCTAGCAGAAGGGGGATTGAATACTAATGAATAAAAATGTAGAAAAGGTTCAAATATCAGGAATAAGAAAGTTTTATAACAAGGTTTTAAAGGTAGAAAATGCTATCAGTCTTACACTTGGGCAACCAGATTTTAAAACACCAGAAGCTATAAAGCTTGGAATGAAAGAGGCAATTGATAGAGATTTAACTACATATACAAGTAATGCAGGAATAAAAGAATTAAGAGATGAAATAGAGAAATATTTAAATAGTTTAAATATAAATTATAAAAGTGATGATATTTGCTTAACCGTAGGCGGAAGTGAAGGAATATATGCAGTTCTTCAAAGTATAGTAAATGAAGGTGACAAAATATTAATTCCAAGTCCAGCATATCCAGCTTATGAAAGTATAGGAACTATACTAGGAGCAGAAATTATACATTATGGATTAAAGGAAGATTTTACGATAGATATTCTAAAAATAAAAGAAGCTTTAAAAGAGAATGATTGTAAGGTATTAATATTATCTTTTCCAACTAATCCTACAGGCGCAATTTTATCAAAGAAGGATAAAGAAGATTTAATAGAAGTTATAAGAGAAAATGAAATATTAGTTATAACAGATGAAATATATGCTGCAATTATCTATGATGAATATTATTCTGTGGCACAAGAAGAAGAAATATTAGAAAAGGTTATATATATTAGTGGTTTTTCTAAAATGTTTTCTGCAACAGGATTAAGACTTGGATATGTTTGTGCAAAAGAAAATGTTATGAAAGAAATAATGAAAGTCCATCAATATGGGGTATCTTGTGCACCATCTATTGTACAGTACGGTATTTTAGAAGGTCTTAAAAACTCTATGGACGAAGTAAGGGTTATGAAAGAAGAGTTTAAAAAGAGAAAAGACTATGTGGTTAAAAGATTAGTGGATATGGGAATAGAAGTAGCGAATCCTAAGGGAGCTTTTTACCTGTTTCCAAGCATCAAAAAATTTAATATGACATCGGAAGAATTTTGTGAAAGATTATTAAATGAACAAAAGGTAGCATGTGTTCCTGGAAATGCATTTGGAAGTTTAGGAGAAGGATATATGAGAATATCTTACTGTTATTCGATAGAAGAGCTAAAAAAAGCATTAGATAAATTAGAAGAATTTATAAAAAAACTTAATTAAATAAAATAATAATAAAAAAAGATTGTAGCTAAAAGAAAAAATAAAGCTACAATCTTTTTTTATTTGAGAAGAAGAGTTTTTTTTATAAATAAGAGGGAACTGTTCGCACCGAAAAAACAAAAAATAGTAAATGTTCAAAAAAGCAGTTGTAAATAAAAAATATTAAATGGTAAAAAAAGGTAGAATATATTAACACAATATCATATTGATAAAAAGTTTTATATGAATATAAATAGGTTTAATCCCTTTATTTTCAATGGATTAACTCTATTTATATTATTAAAGTTTTAATTTTTAAATGATAATTAATATACTATTTTTTTGACAAATTAATAAAAATAAACAAAAAATATTAACGGTATTATTTGACAAAAGTGTTAAATATAATATAATTATTAATAAATTAGCTAACGGATAGATAGCGGTAAAGAATGGGGGAGATAATATGGCAAAGTATATAGGACAAAGAATATTAGTAAGTATTGCAACAATTTGGGTAGTAATTACTATAGCATTTTTCCTAATAAGATTAATGCCAGGAGGACCTTTTGATGGTGAAAAAATGACACCAGAAATAAAAGCAGTCCTTAATGAACAATATGGTTTAGACAAACCACTAGGTACACAGTACAAAATTTATATGGGAAATCTTTTAAAAGGTGATTTAGGAGAATCAATGCAATTTAGAGGAAGAAAAGTTGTAGATGTAATTGAGTATTCTTTTCCTAAATCAGCAAAACTTGGATTAGTTGCAGTAAGTTTTTCTTTAGTAGTTGGAATACTACTTGGAATTTTATCAGCATTAAAATCAGGTAAATGGCCAGACAGGTTATGTATGTTTATTTCAACACTTGGTATAACAATTCCAAGCTTTGTAATAAGTTCACTGCTTATATATTTCTTAGTAGTAAAACTGAAAATAATACCGACAGCAATAGGGCTTGATAAGCCTATAAATTATATAATGCCAGTAATAGCACTTGCAGGAAGCTCAACAGCATTTATAACAAGACTTACAAGAAGTAAGCTTATAGATGTTTTGAAATCGGATTATATAAGAACAGCAAAAGCAAAAGGGTTAAGTGAAAAAACAGTAATATTTAAACATGCACTTAGAAATTCACTTATTCCAATAGTAACTTATATGGGACCATTAATAGCAGGAATACTTACAGGTTCTTTCGTAGTAGAAAAAATATTTGGAATACCAGGACTTGGAAATGAGTTTGTATCAACAATAACAAATAGAGATTATTCAATGCTTCTTGGAGTTTTAGTGTTCTTTAGTACATTGATAGTTGTATGTAACTTAATTGTAGATATTATGTATGTAGTTATAGATCCAAGAATAAAATTATCGAACTTAGAAAGTTAGAAAGGGGTAAAGATATGGAAAATTTAAAATTTGATAAAGAAATGTTTACTCCTATTTCTAAAGAGGAAAAAACATTTGAAAAAAATGTAAGACCAAGCGTAGGATATTGGAAAGATGCATGGAGAAGATTGAAATCTAATAAAGTAGCAATAGTATCTTTAATAATTATAGTACTTTTTGTATTGGCTGTTATCATAACTCCAATGGTTTCACAATATACTTATGATGGACAAGATAAAATGGCATCTAACTTAGGTCCAAGTATGGATCACTTTATGGGAACAGATACTTTAGGACGTGATTTATTTGTAAGGGTAATGATGGGAGCTAAGTATTCTTTAATAGTAGGAATAGGAGCAGCTATTATAAATCTTGTTATAGGAGTTGTTTATGGAGCAGTTGCAGGATTCTTTGGTGGAAAAATAGATAATATTATGATGAGAATAGTAGATTGTCTTTACTCAATTCCAACAATGATATATGCAGTTTTAATTATGGCAGTTTTAAAAGGGTCAAACTTTGATGAAACAGGAATGGTAAGTATAATGATAGCCCTTTCAATTTCTTATTGGGTTGGAATGGCAAGGATTGTAAGAGGAGATATCTTGCAGCTTAAGGAGCAAGAGTTTGTTCTTGCAGCAAAAGCTCTTGGAGCATCAAAATTTAGAATTCTTTTTAAGCACTTAATTCCAAACTGTATAGGATCAATTATAGTAACAATGACACTTTTAATACCACAAGCTATATTCACAGAGTCATTTTTAAGCTATATAGGTCTTGGAATAAATGCACCACGTGCATCTCTTGGAACACTTTGTAGTGAAGCACAAACATTAATTAGTACACATCCAACACAATTATTTTTCCCAGCACTTGCTATATGTATTATAATTTTAGCGTTTAACTTACTTGGCGATGGACTTACAGAAGCGTTAGATCCAAAGCACCAAAGATAGGGGGAAAGATTTATGGAAAAGATATTAGAGGTAAAAAACTTAAAGACATCATTTAAAACACATATAGGAGATGTACAAGCAGTTAGAGGAGTTACATTTCATGTAAATAAAGGAGAAGCACTTGGAATTGTTGGAGAATCAGGGTGTGGAAAATCCGTAACAATGATGTCAATAATGAGACTTTTAGCAGAAAATGCAATGATAGAAAGTGAAGAAATTTTATTTAATGGAATAGATATAAGTAGATGTAAAGAAAAAGATATGGAAAAAATTAGAGGAGATAAGATGGGAATGATTTTCCAAGATCCTATGACATCTTTAAATCCTTTATACACAATTGGAGAACAACTTACAGAGCATTATATAAAGCATAAAAAAGTATCAAAGGCTGAAGCTTGGAAAAAAGGTGTTGAAATGCTAGGTCTTGTTGGAATTCCAAGTCCTGAAAGTAGAATGAAACAGTATCCACATGAATTTTCAGGTGGAATGAGACAAAGAGCTATGATAGCAATAAGTCTTATATGTGAACCAGAACTTATTATAGCAGATGAGCCAACAACAGCTTTAGATGTTACTATTCAAGCACAAATTTTAGACCTTATGAAAAACTTAAAGGAAAAACTTAATACTGCAATTATACTTATAACTCATGATTTAGGAGTAGTTGCAGACCTTTGTGCAAGAATAAATGTAATGTATGGTGGGGTTATTGTTGAAAGTGGAACTGCAGAAGATATTTTCTATAGAGGAAAACATCCATATACATGGGGTCTTTTAAACAGTGTTCCAGATCCAATGAAAAAAGAAAAAGAAAAATTAATACCAATAGATGGACAACCACCAGATCTTTTAAAGCCACCAACAGGATGTCCATTTGCTGATAGATGTGATTATACAATGAAAATTTGTATGGATAATTTACCACCACTATTTGATGTAGAAGAGGGACATGTATCAAGATGTTGGTTATGTCATGAAAATGCACCAAAAGTAGAAAGAAAAGATAGAAACATGCAAGAGGTAGGAGGAAGATAAAATGAGTGAGAAAAAAGAAGTTATTTTAGAAGTTAAAAATCTTTGTAAGTATTTTCCTGCTAATAAAGGAATGTTTTCTAAAAAGAGCTTTGTAAAAGCTGTAGATAATGTTTCTTTTACTATAAATAAAGGTGAAACTTTAGGTCTTGTAGGAGAATCAGGGTGTGGAAAAACTACAACAGGAAGAACTGTTTTAAGATTATATAATCCAACATCAGGAGAAATAATTTTTAATGGACAAAATATTGAAAAATTAAAAGATAGTGAATTAATGCCTATAAGAAGAAAAATGCAAATGATATTTCAAGATCCTTATGCATCATTAAATCCAAGAATGACAGTTGGAGATATTATAGGGGAAGCTATTGATATTCATGGTTTATATGAAGGAAAAGAAAAAGAAGAAAGAATCAGATATCTTTTAGATAAGGTTGGACTGAATGGAAGCCACATAAATAGATATGCCCACGAATTCTCAGGAGGGCAAAGACAAAGGATTGGGATAGCAAGGGCACTTGCTGTTGAACCAGAACTTATAGTTTGTGATGAGCCTATATCAGCTCTTGATGTATCTATACAAGCACAGGTTATAAACATGCTTGAAGAGCTTCAAGAGGAGCTTGGATTAACTTATCTATTTATAGCCCATGACCTTTCAATGGTTAAGCATATATCAACTCATATAGGGGTAATGTATTTAGGTCAAATGGTTGAAAAAGGATTAAGTGATGATGTTTATTTAAAGCCAAAGCATCCATATACAAAAGCACTTTTATCAGCAGTACCAGTGCCAGACCCTAATTATTCAAAAAATAATAAAAGAATAGTACTTGAGGGAGATATTCCATCACCAATAGATCCACCACCAGGGTGTAGATTTAAAGGAAGATGTAAAGAAGCTATGGAAATATGTGCATGTGAAACACCAGAATTAAAAGAAGTGTCAAAAGGACATTTTGTAGCATGTCACTTATATAAATAAGATATAAATTTCTCATAATGAGAAATAAATATATATATTATAAAAAGGGGGAAAATTTATGAAAATTA
>NZ_JBOFRG010000116.1:0-1676 GCF_051650885.1 Clostridium sp. | reverse complement strand
GTTCCTGATTTAGGGTTTGGCATTAATCCTTTAGGTCCTAAAACTCTACCGATTCTTCCAACTACACCCATCATATCTGGAGTAGCTACCACTACATCATAATCAAACCAGTTTTCTGATTGGATCTTTTGAACTAATTCTTCAGCTCCAACAAAATCTGCACCAGCTTCTTGAGCTTCTTTTGCTTTGTCTCCTTTAGCGAAAACTAAAACTCTAACTGTTTTACCTGTTCCATGTGGTAAAACTACTGCACCTCTAACTTGTTGGTCCGCATGTCTTGGATCTACCCCAAGTCTTACGTGTAGTTCGATTGTTTCATCGAAGTTAGCTTTTGCAGTTTTAACAGCAAGATCTAACGCTTCTGTTACATTATATAAAGCACTTTTATCTACTAATTTTGCACTTTCAACATATTTTTTTCCCATAATAAGCCTCCTTTGTGGTATTAACGGTTTTTACCTCCCACTATTTTAAAATGAATTACTCTTCAATAGTTACGCCCATACTTCTAGCTGTTCCTGCTATCATTCTCATAGCACTTTCAACGCTAGCTGCATTTAAATCTGGCATTTTTAATTCTGCGATCTTTCTTACTTGATCCTTAGTTAAACTACCAACTTTTGTTCTGTTTGGTACTCCTGATCCGCTTTCAAGTCCTAATTCTTTTTTGATTAGTACTGCAGCTGGAGGAGTCTTTAAGATAAAGCTAAACGATCTATCTTGATATACAGTGATTACTACTGGTATTATTAATCCAGCCTTATCAGCAGTTTTTGCGTTGAACTCCTTACAGAATCCCATGATGTTTACACCGTGTTGTCCTAATGCTGGTCCAACTGGTGGTGCTGGAGTTGCCTTTCCTGCAGCAAGTTGAAGTTTGATCATTCCAGTTACTTTCTTAGCCATGTTGTTATTCCTCCTATACTGTGGTAATACGGGCTTTTGCCCTCCCACTTAATTAAAACATTAGTCTTTTATAAGACTAAAATCAAATTAAACTAATTTTTCTACTTGGTTAAAATCTAGTTCAGCAAGTGTTTCCCTACCGAACATATCAACTGAAGCTTTAATTTTAAGCTTCTCAAGATTGATTTCTTGAATGGTTCCAATAAATTCTCTCAGTGGTCCTGAGGTAACTTTAATACTTTCCCCAACTTCAAGATCTGTTTCTCTAGGTAGTTCTACAACTCCCATAGATTCAATCTCCATTTCAGTAAGAGGCACTGGTTTAGAACCAGGTCCTACGAATCCTGTTACACCTCTTGTATTTATAACAACATACCATGATTCGTCTGTCATTAGCATTTTTACAATTACATACCCAGGAAACTTCTTTTTAAAACTTACCTTTGGATTACCATCTTTATCTTTCTTTTCTTCATCGATAACTTCTTCCATAGGAATCTGTATATCTTGTATTAGGTGATGAAGATTTCTATTTTCAATAGTTTTTTCAATGGTAGCTTTAACTTTGTTTTCATATCCAGAATACGTATGTACTACGTACCATCTTGCTATTTCACTCATATTAATCGGTGTTACCACCTAAACCTCCTTTATTTCAGTTTCAAAACTACTTCGAAGAGGTTTTGAAAAATATAATCAAATCCACCTACTAATACAATGTATATAATAGTGAATCCTAGAACAGCAATTAATGCTTTTTTCGTTTCCTC
>NZ_JBOFRG010000115.1:0-1145 GCF_051650885.1 Clostridium sp. | reverse complement strand
TGGTTTTCGTTATCTGCTAAGAGTTTAAGATCATTAATAAATAGAAGATGGTTCGTTACAAACGATTGAGTATCAGTTTGTATTCTTTCTTTTGTTTACATTGAGTTAAGTCTCTTCTCAAAGGGTTCATAAATGAGACATATTTGAATATTAGTTATTATTATTTATTTAAGCTTTATATTTGATTTGTACTAAATATTGATTATTAAAACTTAATATTTGATTTTAAATAAATTTTTATCTTTAATAAATCAAGAAAGATTTTTACATAATTTTGATCTTTTATGCTTGGTATTAATCATTTACGCTTCATATTTTATTTTTACTTAATATTGATTTCATTTATATAATATTTGTTTTTTACTTAATATTGATCTTTTATACTTAATATTTTATTTTTACTTAATATTGATCATTAACGCTTAATATTAATCTTTAAGACTAAGTATTAATCTTTTATACTTAAAATTTGTTTTTTACTAAATATTGATCTTTTATACTCAATATTTATCTTCTACGCTTAATATTAATCTTTTATAATTAATATTTCTGTTTAAATTTTACATAGTCATTTAAGCTTCATAATTAATTTTTAATTTTACTTAATCATGTTAGCTTAAAACTTATAAATAAATTTATTTGATTCAGTTTTTTGCCATTTAAATAACAATAGATTGTATAGAAGAGCTCAGATAGGGGTCTTTCATCTGACAAGGTTTTCTAGTAAAAGGAATCAAAAAGTTTATGAAGATTCCCTGGTATTTTCGGCTTGGATATTTTGTCCTTCCTTCTATGTTCTACATCTTCAACTTTTCCTCTAGAAATTACCAAATTCTTTAATGCTTTCTCAATTTCTTCTTTCCACATTCGTCTTCGCTCCAGAGAGATACTCTCAAGGGTTATCTTAAGCACAACAGACTGGATGTTTCCTTCAAAGGTGAGTTTGAATCCCAGCTTTTAGATATACTTTTTTTGATAAGCCGTTACCACACTGTCCCATTTTTTTTTCTTAAAGAACTATTCTTGTTTTAGCTTTGTGTATTAATTCAAGCTAAAAAGCAAGAAGATCGTATTTTCATAATTTTTTATTCTCTACAACTGTGAGAAGATCTTAATCGTTTATTTAGCTCGTAGAACAACATTTC
>NZ_JBOFRG010000114.1:0-6211 GCF_051650885.1 Clostridium sp. | reverse complement strand
TGTATTTAACAATATCAAGAGTTCCTGGAGCAACTGCTGGAATTACTTCAGCTCAGATAGGGATAGTAATATTAGCACTTATAGTTGGTTCAACTTTCTGTATGTGGTTAGGTGATCAGATAACTGTTAAAGGATTTGGTAATGGTATTTCAATACTAATTTTCATTAACATCATATCAAGATTACCAGTAGAGCTTAGCTCAATCTTAATGTTAAAAAATCAAAATGAAGTAAATATAGTAGAATTAGTACTGTTTGCAGTATTTGCATTAGTTGCATTAGCTGCAGTAATCTATTTCTCACTAGCTGAGAGAAGAATACCAGTACAATATGCAGGAAAAGCTGTTGGGAATAAAGTAACAAAAGCTCAATCAACACATATACCTTTAAGTATTATTGGTTCAGCGGTAATTGCAATAATCTTTGCAATGTCTGTTATGCAATTTCCACCAACAATAGCTGGCTTCTTCCCAGATAAAGCTTGGGCTGTTTGGATAAGAAGTAGCAACATGAGTATATTTAATGATCAAACATGGATGTACCCAGTTGTGTATGCAATACTAACTATATTCTTTACATGGTTCTATACTCAGGTTACATTCAAACCAGATGAAATGTCAGAAAATCTGCATAAGTCTGCTGGATTTATTCCAGGAATAAGACCAGGGGAACCAACAACAGAATACTTTGAAAAAGTTTTAAATAGAGTATCAGTAATAGGTGGTATATTTGCGGCTGTTTTAGCTGTAACACCAATATTGATTTCGAATTATTCTTCTTTAAAAGGAGTTCAATTTGGAGGAACAGCACTACTGATTGTAGTTAGTGTTGCTTTAGACTTTATGAGAAGACTAGAGTCTCAATTAGTAATGAGACACTACAAAGGATTTCTTAAATAAGAATAGATAATGGAGATGATGCCCGTGAAGATTATATTATTAGGTCCTCCTGGAGCAGGTAAGGGAACACAGGCAAAATCAATTAGTAATAGATATTCTATACCTCACATATCAACAGGTGATATTTTTAGAAAGAATATTTCTGAAAATACACCATTAGGTGTAGAGGCAAGAAAATATATGGATAATGGACAGTTAGTTCCAGATTCCGTTACTATAGATATGGTAAAGGATAGACTTCAGCAAGATGACTGTAAAAATGGATATCTTTTAGATGGATTTCCAAGAACAGTAAATCAAGCAGAAGCTTTACAAGAATTCTTAGAAGGTAGAGACGAAAAGTTAGATACAGCTTTATGTATAGAAGTACCTAGCGGGTTTATACTGGAGAGAATGACTGGTAGGAGAGTTTGTCCATCATGTGGAGCAAGTTATCATGTAAAATTCAATCCTCCAATGGTTGAAGGTAAATGTGATGTTTGTGGAAGTGATGTTATACAGAGAAAGGATGATACAGTGGAAACTGTAAAAGAAAGACTTGATGTGTATGAAAGACAAACACAACCGCTAATTGATTTTTACAAAGATAAAAACTTACTTTCAACTGTTGATGGAACACAGGCTATCAATTCAGTATTTGAAAGTATCTGCAAGGTTTTAGGAGAGTAGGATGATATTCCTAAAGAATGAATCAGAAATCTCTAAAATGAGAGCTGCAGGAAGGATAGTAGGTGAAACACTTCTACTATTAGAAAAAAGTATAAAGCCTGGAATAAGTACGGCAGAATTAAATAGAATTGCAGACGAGTTTATAACGAGTCAAGGAGCTAAACCTTCCTTTAAAGGATTGTATGGTTTTCCTGCAGCACTATGTATTTCTGTAAACAATGAAATTATTCATGGAATACCAGGGAAATATGTCCTAAAGGATGGGGATATAGTAAGTGTTGATTGTGGAGCTTATTTAGATGGGTTTCATGGGGATGCAGCTAGAACTTTTCCAGTAGGGCAAGTAACAGAAGAGGCACAAAAGCTTATTGATGTTACAAGACAATCATTCTTTGAAGGTGTTAAGTATGCTGAAAAAGGAAAAAGGTTGTCAGATGTATCACATGCAATACAGAGTTATGCTGAATCTCATGGATTTTCAGTTGTTAAAAATTTTGTAGGGCACGGGATAGGCAGAGATCTACATGAAGATCCTGAGGTACCTAACTTCGGTAATCCGGGTAAGGGTCCACTTCTGAACAATGGTATGGTTCTAGCAATAGAACCCATGATAAACGCTGGATCGTTTAGAACAAAAACATTAAGTGATGGGTGGACAGTTGTAACAAGTGATGGAAGCCTATCAGCACATTACGAAAATACAGTTGCAATATTACCAGATGGACCCGAAATATTAACACTAATTTAATGAGTGTTGCTTAGTTATAAATTTGCAAATGCAGTTTATATCTAAGGTAATCATCGAGGTGAATAATTTGCAGAACAATGACTTGATTGGAAAAGTGGTACTTTCTTTATCTGGTAGAGATAAAGATCATTTATATATAGTAGTTGGTTCTGATAAAGCCCAGAATTTATTACTAGTAAACGGAGATAATAAAATTATTAGCAATCCGAAAAAGAAAAATATTAAGCATTTATCTTTTATAGATAATATAGATGATGAACTGAAGACTACCATTATAGAAAAAAAGAAAAATGCTGACTTAAGAATTAAGAGATTTCTAAAATTAAGATACATTGTTAAGGAGGGTTGATTACCTTATGTCAAAAGATGATGTTATAGAAATGCAAGGTGTGGTTTTAGAATCCCTACCGAACGCAACATTCCAAGTAGAACTTGAGAGTGGTCATAAAATTCTAGCACATATATCAGGAAAATTAAGAATGAACTTCATAAGAATTTTACCAGGTGACAAAGTTACAGTAGAGCTTTCACCATACGATTTAAGTAAAGGTAGAATTACTTGGAGAGCAAAATAAGATAGTAACTATCTAAATATTACAAGGAGGGTTAGCGATGAAAGTAAGACCATCAGTTAAGCCTATTTGCGAGAAGTGCAAAGTAATAAAAAGAAAAGGAAGAGTAATGGTTATCTGTGAAAATCCTAAGCACAAGCAAAAACAAGGCTAATATAAAATATTAGGCAAAAAATACAGATTAGGTATTTAAAATTAGTTGACTTTTTCTTAAAAGTCAAATATGATTATATAGGCATTTAATTCAATAATTAGATTTTAGGGCGGCTGACAATAGGAGAACAAATTCTCGCTATTGGCCTAAAATTTTATTATATATATTTTTAAAAATTATCGTAAGGATAATACGCATTTCAATTACCAGGAGGTGTAAATTTTAATGGCAAGAATAGCAGGTATTGACCTACCAAGAGAAAAAAGAGTTGAAATAGGTTTAACTTATATATACGGAATCGGGTTACCTACTTCACATAAGATATTAGCAGCAACAGGAATAAATCCAGACACAAGAGTTAAGGATTTATCTGAGGACGAAGTTAATGCTTTAAGAACTTACATTAAGGAACTTACTATTGAAGGTGACTTAAGAAGAGAAGTTGCTTTAAATATCAAAAGATTAGTTGAAATTGGCTGTTACAGAGGAATGAGACATAGAAGAGGACTTCCAGTAAGAGGACAAAAAACTAAAACTAATGCGAGAACAAGAAAAGGTCCTAAGAAGACAATCGCAAACAAGAAGAAATAGATAAGGAGGGAAGGCAATGGCAAAGGTTAAAAAGACTAGAAGAAGAAAAGAAAGAAAAAACGTTGAGCATGGTGCAGCGCACATAAAATCAACATTTAACAACTCAATAGTTACTTTAACAGATGCAGCTGGAAATGCATTATCATGGTCAAGTGCTGGAGCTCTAGGCTTCAAAGGATCAAGAAAAAGCACTCCATTTGCAGCTCAAATGGCGGCAGAAACTGCAGCTAAAGTAGCAATGGAACACGGATTAAAAAGCATAGAGGTTTATGTTAAAGGACCTGGGGCTGGTAGAGAAGCAGCAATAAGATCTTTACAAGCAGCAGGATTAGAAGTAACTCTAATTAAAGATGTTACTCCAATTCCACACAATGGATGTAGACCACCAAAAAGAAGAAGAGTTTAGTATCGATTCAAAACAGGAGGTGTAATTAGATGGCAAGATATACTGGAGCTACATGTAGATTATGTAGAAGAGAAGGTATGAAGTTATTCCTTAAAGGGGATAGATGTTATACAGACAAATGTGCTTTCGTTAGAAGAAGCTACGCGCCAGGACAACACGGTGCAGCTAGAAAGAAATTATCTGACTACGGAGTACAATTAAGAGAAAAACAAAAAGCTAGAAGAATATACGGAGTGTTAGAAGGTCAATTCAGAGCATATTATGAAAAGGCTGAACACATGAAGGGTATCACTGGTGAAAACTTATTAAAGTTATTAGAATTAAGATTAGATAACGTTGTATATAGATTAGGTTACGGAGCTTCAAGAAACGAAGCAAGACAATTAGTTAACCACGGACATTTCTTAGTAAATGGTAAAAAAGTTGATATTGCTTCTTACAAAGTAGGAGTAAACGACATAATTGCTGTTTGTGAGAAGAGCAGAGGAAGCGAAAAGTTCAAAACTTTCGTTGAAAATCCAAAGACTTTACCAAAATGGTTAGAAGCTAACGTTGAAAACTACGAAGGCAAAGTAGTTGCTATGCCAGAAAGAGAAGACATTGACGTACCAGTTAATGAAACTCTTATCGTTGAGTTATATAGCAAATAATTGAAGTATTTGTTTTAAGCAAATATGAATCAGTTGCCCTCAAATAGGTTGCCATTTTAATATCAGAGGAGGGTTCGTATGTTAGAAATCGAAAAGCCAATAATTGAATGTGTAGAAGTTAATGAAGACGGTACTTATGGTAAGTACTCAGTTGAACCATTAGAAAGAGGATATGGTATTACTTTAGGAAACGCTCTAAGAAGAATATTATTATCATCTTTACCAGGAGCAGCTGTTACATCAGTGAAAATTGATGGAGTTCTTCATGAATTCTCTACTATTCAAGGAGTTAAAGAAGATGTTACAGAAATTATTCTTAACATTAAAGCTTTAGCTTTAAGAATGAATGGTGAAGGTCCTAAAACTATCTATATAGATGCTAAGGGACCAGGTGTAATAACAGGAGCTGATATAAAGACTGACGGAGATGTTGAAGTTGTTAATAAGGATTTACATATTGCGACTTTAGACAATGATGGAAGACTTTATATGGAGTTAACTGTAAATAGAGGAAGAGGATACGTTACTCAGAACAAAAATAAGAGTGATGAATTACCAATATCAGCAATAGCTGTAGATTCTATTTATACACCAGTAAAAAGAGTTAACTTTAAAGTTGAAAATACTAGAGTAGGTCAGATTACTGACTACGATAAGTTAACTTTAGAAATATGGACAGATGGAACTGTTAAGATTGATGAAGCTATCAGCTTATCAGCTAAAATCCTAATAGAACATTTCAAACTGTTCATGTCATTAACTGACAACACTAATGATGTCGAGATAATGATTGAAAAAGAAGAAGACAAGAAGGAAAAAGTACTAGAAATGACTGTAGAAGAACTTGATTTATCAGTTAGATCATATAACTGTTTAAAGAGAGCTGGAATAAATACAGTTCAGGAACTTGCTCAGAGATCTATGGATGATATGATGAAAGTTAGAAATCTAGGAAAGAAATCCTTAGAAGAAGTTGAAAAGAAGCTTAAAGAATTAGGTTTAAGTTTAAAATTGAGCGACGAGTAAGGAGGGAAATCCATGGCACAACAACGTAAGTTAGGTCTTCCTACTGATCAAAGAAGAGCTATGTTAAGAGGTCTTGTAACTAGTTTTTTAAAGTATGGTAAGATTGAAACAACTGAAACTAGAGCAAAAGAAACTAGACGTATAGCAGAAAAGATGATAACTCTTGCTAAAAGAGGAGATCTTCACGCTAGAAGACAAGTTTTAGCTTTTGTTCAAGAAGAATTAGTAGTTAAAAATTTATTTGATAAAATAGCTCCACAATACACTGAGAGAAACGGTGGATACACTAGAATGATCAAAAAAGGTCCTAGAAGAGGAGATGGAGCTGAAGTTGTTATACTTGAATTAGTATAATACTTCAGGAGGGGATTAGGTTTAGGCTTAATCCTCTTTTTTATATATAAAAAAAGAATATTTTTAAATTTTAAAATAGGCATTTTTTAGTATATAATGAATAGGGAACTTTAAAAGGAAAGTTGAATTTTATAAAGAAATA
>NZ_JBOFRG010000113.1:0-25542 GCF_051650885.1 Clostridium sp. | reverse complement strand
TCATTTTTAGAATAAATCTTTGCGTTAATCATAGATTATGCTTCGATTTTTTCTATCATGATTTTAGTGTAAGGTTGTCTGTGTCCAGCTTTTCTTCTATAATCTTTCTTAGGCTTATATTTGAAAACTGTAACCTTCTTAGCTTTTCCTTGTGCTACAACTTTAGCAACAACTTTAGCTCCTTCAACTACTGGAGTACCAACTTTTAAAGTTTCTCCACCAACAGCTAATACTTCTGTTAATTCAACTGTTGAATCAACTTCAGCTTCTAATTTTTCTACGAATAATACGTCGCCCTCTTGAACTCTGTATTGCTTCCCACCTGTTTTTACTACTGCGTACATTAAAACACCTCCTCATAACGGTCTCGCCACTGTGGGTACAAAGAAAACTTTGTTTAATAAAAAACCCATTCGCGTGCGGTTTACTAAATCATATTATCATAAACTACATTTTTTGTAAAGAATAATCTTAATATTTTTCTACACCTTTTATTAGGTAATTTTTCAAGTTTTCCCTTTGGTTTAAGAAGATTATAGGCTCTATTTTATAGCCATCTATTCCATCAACATAATTTAAATATATTTCTTTATCTAAACCATCTATATTTTTTA
Source organism: Clostridium sp. (assembly GCF_051650885.1). Classification (GTDB taxonomy): domain Bacteria; phylum Bacillota; class Clostridia; order Clostridiales; family Clostridiaceae; genus Clostridium. The sequence continues at coordinate 24,928 of NZ_JBOFRG010000113.1, read as the reverse complement.
AGAATGTTACTATATCACCTTGTACTCTTTCTTTATAACTTGAATCAAGTTCAATGTAAAAGCTTTTTATTGTATTTTCTTCTAATGATTTTAGAATTTCATTTTTTATAAGCTGTTCTACATAAGTAAGTCTTAAAACATTTCCAGTTCCTTTGCATAAAGTACATTTTTCTTCTATGCTATCATAAATGCTTTTTCCTCTTCTTTTTCTTGAAATTTGTATTAAATCAAGCTCTGTAAATGGGAATATTTTAGAATTACCCCCATCTTTACTTAAGGCTTTTTTAAGTTCTTTCATTACTTTAAATCTATCATTTTTATCTCTTAAATCAATGAAATCTATAACTATTATTCCACTTAAGTTTCTAAGCATTATTTGTTTTCCAATTTCTTTAGCTGCTTCCATGTTAGTTGTTAAAACAGTTTTTTGAAGATTTCTTTCTTTTGTATTCTTTCCACTGTTTATGTCTATAACAAACATAGCTTCAGTTTTTTCTATAACTATATTCCCACCACAAGGAAGGCTTATTTTATTGTGTCTTAGCTTAAGTATTTCCTTTTCAATATCTAAATAATCAAAAAGTGTTCTAGGTCCCTCATATTTTTCTATAATTATATTTTCTTCATCTAAGAATTTTTTTATAAACTCTTCATCTTCTTCATTATCAACATATATTTTTAAATCTTCTTTTGTAATGTTATCTATAATAACCTTACTTAAAGCAGCTTTTTTACCAAAAACTCTTTCACATACATTGCTGTAATTAAGTTTCTTTAGAAGTTTTTCATAAATCCCTTTTAATCTATTAGCTTCTGCTCTTAAAACATCTACTGATACATTTTGTCCTTCTGTTCTAATTGTTAGATTAACACCTTCTATTACTTCTAACTCTGCTAAAATTAACTTCTTTTTAATTTCATCAGTTATTCTTTTAGAAAATTCTATCTTTCCTTCACCTTTTGAAAGAACAATATACTTTCCTGGAATACTAACCTTATGAGTTACCTTAGCTCCCTTATCTCCTAAAGGTTCTTTTAAAACTTCTACTAAAAGTTCATCGCCTTTTTTTATGTTTAATTTTTTAAGGTCATCGCTATAATACATATACCCTTCTTTTTGAAGACCCATATCTAAAAAGATTGAGTTTATTGCAGGTACTATATTTTTAACTCTTGCCTTATAAATTTCTGATGTTACTGGCTCATCATTTTTCTCTTCTATAAAACATTCCTCTAAAACACCATTTTCACGAACTGCTACTCTTAAAAGGTTCTCGCTTCTTTCAATACATACTTCTCTCATTTATAATCCACTTCCTATATACATTCATATAAAGGTACTAACATTTCACCCTTTAAACAATACATTTCTTCTCTTTTTATTTCTACAAATTCATCTTCTAAAGCGTTTGTAGTTTCTCTTTTTATTAATTCTACAAAAAGGTCTGCTGATAAATGCTCACGGCTTCCTGCACTAATTAAAATATTGAAAACACCGACCTTTTCCTTTTCCCAGTACTTCATTTCTTTTACCATTGGCTTTATATCAACTTCATTTTCAGATCTCTTTGATCTTTTAACTATATTCCACTCACTCTTTTCTTCTAGCGCCTTCATTTCAGAACTAAAGTTTTTCATGTCTGAATATTTTATCTTTATTATATATCTAGCTCCATCAATTAATGCCATAGCTTGAGGAACCTTCTTTTCATTTTGCTTTGGTGCTGGAATAAATGTAGCTTTACTGAATCTAACACCTCTTGCTGAAGCTTCATTTAATTTCTCTACAATTTCTTCTAAATCCACTTCTTCATCTAATATTAAATCCATATATTCACCATCTGAATATACTCCAACTGATAAAGGTTGTGCAATTGATGTTGCCATATGTGGATTAAATCCTTGTGAATAGTGAACAGGAAGTCCTGATCTTCTTACTGCTCTTTGTATAGTTCTTAAAAGGTCTAAATGTGATATAAATTTTATATCTGCCTCTTTAGTGTATTTTATTAAGTATCGCACCTTCAAAACACTCTCCTTCTTTAAAGTTTACGTTAACTCCACATCCTGTACATCCTTTTCTACAGTTTTGTGTAAGCTCTGCTTTCTTAGCTTTCTCATTTTCAACTTCTAAATATTTTCTAGTTACTCCTATGTTTATGAAGTCCCATGGAAGTATTTCATCATAGCTTCTTTCTCTAAATGCATAGAAATCTCCATCTACACTGCACTCACTTAAAGCTTCCATCCATGTATCAAACTTGAAATATTCATTCCATCCATCAAACTTACATCCTTTTTCAAATGCTTTTATTAAAACATCACAAAGCTTTCTATCTCCTCTTGCAAATATTGCTTCTAAGTAAGAAGTTTTTTGCTCATGGTAATTGTAAGTTACTGCTGGTGATTTTAATGAATATTTAACTGCTTTAATCTTTTCAATAACCTCTTCTTTTCTTTCCATTGCTGCCCATTGGAATGGTGTAAATGCTTTTGGTACAAGTATTGATGTACTAACTGTAACTCTAAGACCTTTGTTTCTTACATCCTTAGGTACTTCAAAATATTTATCCACAATCTTTTGTGCTAATTCCCCAATTGCTGCACAATCTTCTCTGTTTTCATAAGGAAGACCTATTATAAAGTAAAGCTTAAGTCTGCTCCATCCTGCTTCAAAAGCACTTTTAGCAGCTTCTAATATTTTCTCTTCAGTTAATCCTTTGTTTATTATATCTCTCATTCTTTGTGAACCAGCTTCTGGTGCAAAAGTTAATCCTGATTTTCTAACCTTTTGGATTTCTTTAATTAAGTCTACTGAGAATGCATCTACTCTTATTGAAGGTAATGCTACTCCAACCTTATTCTTTTCATGTTCTTCTATTAAATCATTTATAAGGTTTTGAATGTCTGAGTAATCACATGTACTTAAAGATGCAAGTGAAATTTCTTGGTATCCTGTCTTTTCAACCATTTCTCTTGCTTGTTTTACAAGTGTATCTCTAGTCTTTTCTCTTACTGGTCTATAAATCATACCAGCTTGACAGAATCTACATCCATTTGTACATCCTCTAAAAGTTTCAAGAACTATTCTATCATGAACAATTTCACTATAAGGAACTACCATTTCTGTTGGATATTCTACTTTATCAAAATCATTTATTATTCTCTTTTTAACAGTAGCTGGAACATCTTCATACTTTGGTTTAAACTCTTTTATTGTTCCATCCTCATTATAAGAAACCTCATATAATGAAGGCACATATATACCACCAATTTTAGATATTTCTCTTAAGAAACCTTTTTTATCATTTTTCCCTTTGTACTTTTTATAAACTTCTAGCACATCATCCATCATTTCTTCACCTTCTCCTAATTGGAAAAAGTCAATAATATCATATAATGGTTCTGGGTTATATGCACAAGGTCCTCCTGCCATTACTATTGGTTCATCTTCTCTTCTTTCTGATGCTCTTATAGTAATTCCTGACATGTCTAACATATTTAATATATTTGTGTAACTCATTTCATATTGAAGAGTAAATCCAAGCATATCAAACTCTTTTAACGGTGTTTTTGTTTCTAGTGAATAAAGTGAAATATTATTTTTTCTAAGTTCTTCTTCCATATCTGGCCATGGAGCAAAAACTCTCTCGCAATATGTATCTTTTCTAGTATTTATTGTATGATAAAGTATTCTTGTTCCTAAATGAGACATTCCTACTTCATATACATCTGGAAAGCAAAATGCAAACCTTAAATCTATATCTTTTAAATCTTTAACTATTTCATTTAACTCTCCACCAACATATCTTGATGGTTTTTCAACTCTACATAAGATATTATCAGAAATTTTATTCATGAATCATAGTCCTCCTCTAATCTTTAAGTTTTATTCTTACATATTTATTTATTCTAGCACAAAAATATTTTTTCTTCTATTTTTTCGCAAAATAAAAGCCCTTAAAAGAAATATATAAACCCGTAAGCTTATATTAATTCTTCTAAGAGCCTTTTAGTGGAAATTAATGGTTTCAATTTGAAAGATATTCTATAGATAGCTTTCATTACTAGTATCTCTATTTTTTAAAATTAAATACTCTTTTATTTTAATATTTCCAAATTCTTTTAAACCTTCTATAACTTCATCCTCTCGTATCTGTCCTAAAAATTTCAACTCTTCATCTAATATATAAAAAATATTAAACTTATTTTTATCAAGCATTCTAAGTAAATTTAACAAACTACTATTATAAGAAACAGATACACTTCTATTTTCTATATACTCATACTTTTCTATAAGTGCTCCCTTTCTAAAAAGGTCCTTCATCATTATATAAATAGCTGCTTTTTTCTCAATATATGTGGAATATATCACTAAGCCACTTATAAGCGGCAATCCTATAATTACAGAACCTTTAAATAGGAAAAAAAGAAAAATTAAAATTAATCCCCCTGCAAAAATAAAACTTATATTTGATATAATGCTTCTTGCCTTTTTAAAAGTTCCAATCTTAGATAATATTATTTCTAGAATCCTTGACCCATCTAAAGGATATACAGGAATTATATTAAACATAAAAATTCCAAGATTTATATCCCCTATCATTCTTAAAATTTCATTATCTAACCCCTTATTTATACAAAAGGCAAAGGTGAATACAAATAAATTAAACATTGGACCTGCTATATATAAATTAAGCTTTTCCATATCCTTTAAATCATCTACATCCGAAAGACTTGCACTAGCACCTGTTAACGCTATCTTTACATCATATAGCTTACACCCATAATGTCTTCCTACTAAAATATGTAATGCCTCGTGAAGAATTACTGATATGACTGCAATAAATGCACTCCTACTCAAAGACATTACAATTATTAATAAAGCTCCCTCTAATAATAAAGATTTTACTGTTTTTTTCATTTTCACCTCAACATTTAATTGCTATGTCTTAAGGTTTTATATTTTGTATCTTTCCATCCTTTAATACATAAAATATAACTCCTTCTCCCTTTTTATCGTTAACTCCAATCTTCTCGTTAACTTCTACTTTATCGCCCTTCTTAACTTCTACTGAGCCTACTTTTTCATAAACAGTTTCCAATCTTTCCCCATGATTTATTATAACTTTTCCATCCTTAACATATGTTATCTCACCAGACTTAGTTGAAAATATACCTTTTTCACCTTTAATCTGAATTTTTCCATCCTCTAACTTTTTATTTGCACCATTAGTTGGCACTATCATTCCTAGACTTTCTAAAGTGATTTCCTTGTTTTCTTCTACCTCTTTCACTTTTTCCTCTTCTGTATTTGTCGCCTTATCTTTTTCAATCCCTTCTATAACATTACTATTATTAAATACCTTAGCCTTCATTTCATTAATAAATTTATCTTCACCAAAGTAATAATCACTTTTAATAACCTTAACTACTGTTTCATTTACCTTTTTAGCATTTACATCCTTTATCATTCCACTTCCATACACTATGGCTCCTATAGCACATATTGCAACTGTTTGTATCCCTAAGAGCTTTAGAAAATCAAATACATGTTCTCTTCCATTCTTATTTCCACCTCTTTGTCCATTTCCTCTATTGCCATACATGCTTCCTCTATTTACAGCAGTCCTTTCATTGCCATAGCCTCCACCTCTTGTGTAAGAACTTCTTCCATTTGCATTCATCCTAATATTCCTGTAGTATTCCTCATATTCTCCTCTATAATATCCCACGCTTCTCCCTCCTTATCTTTACCCTTTATTTATATTAAAAATTTCTTTGTTTTATGAAAAAAAGACACTTCAAATTACTTTGAAATGTCTTTTATACTAAAATCTTATTTTCTTTCTTCTCATTCCTATATTAAGAACCAATCCTATTGTCATTACAATTGATAAAAGTGAACTTCCTCCATAACTAATTAATGGAAGAGTTATACCTGTTATCGGCATTAATCCTATGGTCATACCAATATTTTGGAATATGGCAAAAAGGAAATAAGCTGTTATTCCTATTGCGATAATAGAGCCAAATACATCCTTTGCGGACCTTGCTATATTTATCATCCTAGTTATTAGGATTCCATACATAGTAAGTAAGAATACTACTCCTAAGAATCCCCATTGTTCTGCAATTGCTGCAAATATAAAGTCTGTTTGAACCTCAGGAACGTGTTGTGCTGCATATCCTGTTGTTCCATCATTATAAAGTGATGGTCTATCTCCAAATACTCCACCTGCCCCAATACTAATAAGTGATTGACTTAAGTGGTATCCTGTGGTGGTTGCATTTGCTTCTGGATGAAGGAATGATGTTACCCTTGCTTTTTGGTAATCTTGAATAAGTCCTACATTCCAAACTATAGTTACCACAACTACAAGTGCTGCAAACCCTCCAATAAACACACGCCTATCAAGACCTGCTACAAAGAATATTCCAAGTACGATAAAGAAACAAACCATTGTCATTCCCATATCTGGCTGAATTATTATAAACACCATTGGAATACCTGCATATATACATAGCTTTACTAAATTTCTTATATTATTAATTTGTAAATCCATTTCCTCTAAACATTTTGCAAGCATCATAATCATTGCAACCTTTGCAATCTCTGATGGTTGCAGAGAAATTGGTCCAAATTTAAGCCATCCTCTAGCACCGTTTACAACTGTTCCCATAAATCTTGTAATTATAAGTAATACTATTGATGCCCAATAAAATATAGGTACATAATTATAGAAAAATCTATAGTCTATAGATACAAATATGTAAAGTGCAACCATAGATATAAGCATCCATATAAATTGCTTCTTCCCATATAAAAGACCATAATCTCCCTTCGTACAAAGGTAGATATTAAGTATTCCAAATAATATAAGTACTATTGTTGAAATTAAAAGCAATTTATCTATATCTCTTATCTTCTTAAAATCTAATCTATTTCTTTTAGTCGTTCCACTATCAAATAATAAATCTCGTCTGAGCAAGAATCTCCACCTCCTAAAAGTTTAACTACTCTTTCGTAATACTAGTCTATTATATATCATTATTTTCTCATTCTCTATAAAAAATACTCCTACACTACAAAAAATAATAAAATTTTAATAAAACTCCAATAAAAAAAGGTTGTATATAGAATTTTCTATTTCAACCTTTCTTATCTTTTATCTACCTTTTATATTTTTTATTGGAATATTAGCTATTAAAGAAGATGGCCCCTCACCTTCTTCTATACCGCTCTTACTTACTGATATATCTACATCATCAACTTGAATTTCAATATATTTAGTAATAACTGCTAATATTTCATTTCTTATCTTTTCTAGTGTTTCTTCTGGTAAATCTCCTCTATCGTGAATAAGTATAAGCTTAAGTCTATCCTTTGCAATCTCCTTTGGCTTTTGTTTTCCAAAATTAAAAATTCCCATCCTTAAAGCCTCCTATTTACGCTTGAAAAGCTTCATTAAACTTCCGAAGAACCCTGATGATTCTTCTGTAAAGTCCATTATTGGAACTTCTTCACCATTTAATCTTCTTGCTATGTTTTTAAATGCTTTCCCCGTTTGTGATTCTCCATCTAAAACTATTGGTTCTCCTTTGTTTGTTGAAACTGAAACTCTCTTATCATCAGGAACTACACCTAAAAGTTTTACTGATAAAACTTCTATAATGTCATTAACTCCTAACATATCCCCTCTTTGAGCCATTTCTTGATTTAATCTATTTACCACAACTCCATGGTCTGTTAAACCTTTTGCATCAAGCTTTCCTATAACTCTATCAGCATCTCTTATTGATGTTATTTCAGGATTTACTACAACTACTGCTTTATCAGCTCCAACTGCTGCATTTTCAAATCCTCTTTCAATACCTGCAGGTGAATCTATTAGTACATAATCAAACTCATCTTTAAGTTCTTTTACTATTCTAAGCATATCTCTAGTGTCTATATCGTCCTTATCCTTTGATTGTGCTGTTGGTAAAAGATAAAGAGTTTCAAATCTTTTATCCTTTATTAAAGCTTGCTTTAATCTACATCTGTTTTCTATTACATCTATGATTGTATATACTATTCTATTTTCTAATCCCATTAATACATCTAAATTTCTAAGCCCTGTATCACCATCTACTACTACTACTTTTTTGCCAATGGATGCTAGTGCTGTTCCTAGGTTTGCAGTTGTTGTTGTTTTACCAACTCCACCCTTCCCTGATGTAATTACTATAGATACTCCCATTTTGTTTAATCCCTCCACTAATACATATATTTATTCTCTAAATATGGCTCTACTGTTATCATGCCATCTTTTATCTTTGCCACTTCTGGGTATGTAGGTTTTTCTGAATCTGGTGACATTGCAATTCTATTTGCAATTTTCAAAATTTCTGGTTGCAGTGAAAATGCTGCTATAATCGCTTTATCATTTCCATTTGCACCTGCAAAAACAGTTCCTTTTATACTTCCTAAAACTATTATGTTACCAGTTGCTTTAACCTCTGCGCCACTATTTATATCTCCAATTATAACTACATTTCCATTATAGCTTATGCATTGGCCACCTCGCACTGTCCTTCTCAAAAATTTTGTTTTCCCTTCATAAATACCCGAAAACACTTTGTTTTTTTCTTCACTTACATTTTCTTCCTTCGTATTTAAAATAACTTCACTTATCCCAATCTCTTCTTTTAGTTTCTCTTGCAAATGAATAATTTCTTTTTCTGTTATCATATTTAAATCTATACTTATAGCCAAAGAAATTCCTGTATAAAATTTCTTTCCTTTTGCTAATTTTTCCATAAGGTCATTAAACATTTCATTGTAATCTTTATATACATTCATATCTATATCTGCAATAAGACCTTTTCCATTTCCTTTTATAACTATTCCATCTTGCAAAACTCTACCTCCGAAGTTAAATAATACATTATTTTACATTTTTATAAATTTCTTTATTTTTATTATTTATCTTTTTTATTATATCATTATTATTTATTTTTTTACATATTACTTTAACTTTTCGTTTAATTTTTATGAAAAAAAGAGGGAATTTTTTTACTCATTCCCTCTTTTTGTTATTTTTTATTCATTTTTATCCGTTTCTGTCTTTTTTTCTTCTTTATTGTCCTTTGGCGCATTTAAAACATACTTCTTAAAGCTCTCAGAATTTTGAACATATCCTGGGAAATCTTTTTGTAGAATATCCTTAAAGTATGCTTCATAAGCTGCTCTTGCAACCGGTGCTGTATATGCTCCATGTCCTCCATCATAAATTGCTCCAACAAAGGCAATTTCTGAATTTTCTACTGGTGCAAAACTCACATATGTTGCATAAGGAGATCTTCCATACTCTCTTTGAGTATTACTATAATCAGCTGTTCCTGTTTTACCTGCTGATGGAATTGGGAAGTTTACGAATGTTGATGCCGCTGTTCCTTGATCTCCATCATTGGCTTTAGACATCCCTGCCTTTACAGCTTTAATCGTACTGTCTTTTAATTTAAACTCACTTAAAACTGTAGGCTTCACTTCTTTTAGTACTCTACCATCTGCTGATGTAACTTTATCTACAAGATTCAATGAATACCTTGTACCACCATTTGCAATAGTAGTTATATATGACATTAATTGAAGTGGACTAAATTGGTTTATACCTTGCCCTATTGAAGAGAATATAATTTCAGCTGGTGACATTATATTTACTATCTTATCATTAACTGTAAATCTAGCTATTACCATAGAAACCTTTTTAGCTTGCTCTTCAACGCTTGTATTTTGGTTTGAAGCTAAATTAGCTTTATATTTATCTGATAAATTCATAATATTTCTTACATCTGGAAGAACATATTCACTAAACTTTTCAGTAGTCATTCCTGTTTCATTTGTTCCTACAATCTGAAGTCTTTCTGATATTTTAGCCTTTAAATCAACCTTTGCTTTTTCAAGTTCTGGTGAATCTCCTAAATCTGCTGCAAAATCAAATGGTACAAATGCTTCATTTAAATATCTTCCTGTTGATAAATAGTTGTTTAACTCAAACTTTGCAAAGCTTATTATATTTTGCTTATTAGATTCAAAGTTATATGTCTGTCCTAATGTTGTTTCTTCTATTTCAATTCCTGTAGAAGGGTTTCCTTCACTCTTTGGATCTTTTCCAAGTCCAAACTTCCAAGCCCACTCTGCTAAACTATCTAATGCCTTCTTTTTAGCTTCTACTTCTGAAAGATTTTTATTTTCATTTAATGCTTTTGCATACAATCTATATGCAGTTTCATAGAAATAAACGTTACAAGATACCTCTAAAGCCTTTGATACATCAGTCGGTCCATGAGCACCACCATTTGCATGTATCCAACAAGCTGGAGCAAATCCGCCTCCAAATACTGACGGTCTATTTTGGAATACTCCTCCTGCCATAATCTTCTCTGAAGGACTTATTACACCTTCTTCAAGCCCTGCAATAGCAGTCATAGGCTTAAAGATAGATCCTGGCGGTAATGTTCCAAGTGTCGCATAATTGTAAAAAGGTTTTGGATATAAATCATATTTATCCTCTCTATTTCCATTTTTATCTTTTGGAAATAATTCATCAACTGATTTCGTTACTCCTGGCATTTTTACTATTTTTTCACCATACTTTTGTAAGTCTGGTGAGAAATATTCCTTTATTTTATCTGATGGCAATTGCCCTGGAATTGCAAACATATTAGGATCAAAATCCGGATAACTTGTCATCCCTATTATTTTTCCTGTTTTAACTTCTGCAACCATAGCAAAACCTCTTGTTGCATTTTTAAATGTATGACCTTTACTATCTGTTGTTGAAGATTGTACCTTTTTTATTGTATCTTCTAAAGATTGTTGAAGTGCATATTGTACATCTTTATTTATATTTAAATGAACAGTATTTCCCGGGTAAGATTCTAGCTTAAATAATTCTTCTGTTTCTCTTCCTTCAGAATTTACTTTAACAGTTTTTCCACCCTTAGTTCCTTTTAATTCATTTTCATAAGCACTTTCAATACCAACTTTTCCTATTAGATCTGTTGATGCATCATATCCTCTTAATTCATAGCTTGCTTTTAAAGAACTATCTATTGGTGATACATAACCTAAAACAGCTGATGCTAAATCTCCATATGGATAATCACGAACTGGCTCCATATCAACGTCTATTCCAGGCATATCATTTAACTTTTGATATACTGTAAAAGCTGTTTCTTTTTTTATGTTATTTGCAATTGTTACTGAACGATAGTTTTTAAAACTTTGTATTCTAATTGCATCTTTTACAATTAAGTATTTATTTACTATTTCAATTGGATATTCCTTTTCTATTATCGCCTGTAGTTCTTCACCTGACATTTTATTATAAGCTTTTCTTCTTTCATCATAGGATGCAACTTCAGCCTTATAATTATTATTTTCTTCTTTTGTTAATTTCCCCTCTTTTTTAACTGGCTTTGAATCCACCATTTCAATTAAGTTATATGATTTGATTAAATAAGCATATGCTTCCTTTGGTGTTACACTTTCTAATTTTTCTTCGATTTCTTTTAATTGTTTATCTTCTAAATCTCCTTCTTCATCTGGAAATAGCTTTCTTCTGAAGTAATCATTCATTCCTCTATCTTTTAAGAATCTTACTTTATCGGCAATTTGATTTTCTGTATCTGTACTCTTAAACTCAAAGTAAGGTTCTCCATTCTCATTCAATTTTAATAACATATCATTTAGAAGCTTTTCATTATTTTCTTCTAAAATCTTAAAAACTTCTCCCATAGTATCATAAAAATTATATTTACCTTCTAATGGAGTTGTATATCTTAAAATATATATTTGCTTGTTACTTGCAAGGATGTTTCCTTCATTGTCTTTAATTTCTCCCCTCGGAGTCTTCTTTGTAACAAATCTAACTGCATTTGCCTTAGCTTTATCTACATAATAATTATGCTTGTACACTTGCAGATATAGCATTCTTAAAGCTATAACTGAAAAAATCCCACCAGTAATACACTTCATAATCATAAATCTTGACATTGATTTTTTTTCTTTCTTCGGCTTGTTTACTATCATACTACTCTCCATTCTTCAAAAAGATTCTTATATAATCTATTATACACTCTTTAATTCATTATTTATTAACATCTTATTAATAATATTACCATATTTTTTCTGCATAATGAATAGTTATTTTAAAATTTTGCAAAAAAAAGTTATTCTTTAGCAGTTTTTGTCTGCTTTAGAATAACTTTTTATTAACTATTTTTTAATTCGTTCCAAATTCATTCATTATTTGTTTTTGTTCTTGTTTAACTTCTTCTTTTTGTTTTTGAAGTTCAGCTCCACCAGTACTACCTGGATTATTATCCTTAGGTGCATCTAGTACATATTTTGTAAAAGTTGGTGATGAATAATGCATCTTTTCAAGTTCATTCTTAAAGTACGCTTCATAAGTTGATCTTGCAACATTTGCAGTATATCCACCATGTCCTCCATCATAAATTACACCTACAAATGCAATTTCAGGATCATTAAATGGTGCAAAACTCACATATGTTGCATATGGAGATCTACCAAAATCTCTTTGGTTTTCTGCATAATCTGCTGTTCCTGTTTTACCTGCTGTTTCAATTGGAAAATGTCCAAATACTGATTCTGCTGTTCCTCCTTCAGAATCGTTGGCTCTTCTCATTCCTTCTTTTACAGCTGCTAAATCAGCTTTATTTAAGTTTAACTTCTCTAAAACTTGTGGTTCTTCTTTTTGTATAACCTTACCATCTGGAGTAGTTACTTCGTCTACTAAATGAAGTTTATATCGTGTTCCTCCATTTGCAAGTGTCGATATATAAGATGCAAGTTGCACTGGTGTAAAATGATTTATACCTTGCCCAATAGCTGCATATACAAGCTGTGCTGGTGACATAATCTCTCCCGATACATCTCTTGTTGTAAATTGAGTTATTACTGTACTTACAGTTTTAGCTTGTGCATCTATACTTGTATTTTTATTGTTCTTTTCATAATTTTCTAGACTGTTTTTATAACTTGGTGAAATCTCCATTATTTTTTTCACTATTGGATAAACTTCATCATAGAATTCATTGTAATCAGCTACTTTTTCATTTGTTCCTACTGCATTTAATCTATTATTTATAGTAGTTTTTAATTGTACCTTTAAATTAGCAAGTTCCTGTGAATCTTCTTTATTCTCTGCAAAATCAAATGGTGCAAATTTGTAGATACCTCTATAATCTCCTGTGCTTAAATAATTGTTCAAATTAAATTTAGAGAACTGTATAGCATTTTCTTTATAACTTTGGAAGTTATAAACTTGCCCATTTGTGTTTTCTGGAATCTCAAGTCCTGTACTTGGGTTAGACTGCCCGTCTGGATTATGTCCAAGTCCAAACTTCCATGCCCATCTTGCTAATGAGTTTAAAGCATATATCTGTGCTTCTGGTCCTTTTAAATCAGTTGTTTTAAGTGCTTTTTCATATAGTCTATATCCCATCTCATAGAAATAGAAGTTACACGATACTTGAAGTGCTTTCTCAACATTTGTAGGTCCATGTGAACCATGTGAATCTGTATATATCCAACATTGTGGTGCAAAACTCTTACCAAACACATCTGGATGTGTATTAAATATACCAGTTGCATTTACAAGTTCATCTGGTGTTGTTACCCCTTCTTCTAGTGCTGCTATTGCTGTAAGAGGTTTAAAGATTGAACCTGGTGGTAATGTACCAAGGGTTGCATAATTATAAAATGGTTTTGGATATAAATCATATTTATCTTCTCTATTACCATTTTTATCTTTTGGGAATAATTCATCTACTGTTTTTGTTACGCCTGGGATTGCTGCCTCTTTTTTACCAAAGGTCTCAAGGTCTGGATTAAAGTACTTTTCATATTCTTTTTCATTTAATTGACCTGGTATTGCAAAAATATTTGGATTATAATCTGGATAACTTGCCATGGCAATAATTGCTCCAGTTTTTACATTCACTGCAAGTGCTGCTCCTCTTGTTGCATTTGGGAACGTATGCCCTGCATTATCTTTTATATTGTTTCTTATATTATCTATTGTATCCTTTAATGACTCTTGCATTGCATATTGAACATTTTTATCTATTGTTAAATGAACATTGTCCCCTGGATAAGACTCTAAATTAAATAAACTTTCTGTTATTCTTCCTTGTGAATTTACTTTAACTGTTTTTCCACCTTGTGTTCCACGAAGTTCATCTTCATATGCTTTTTCAATTCCAGCTTTTCCAACTAAGTCTGTTGAAACATCGTATCCTCTTAAAGCATATTCATCCTTTAAAGAACTATCTATCTGCGATACATATCCTAAAACGGATGATGCTAAATTGTTATATGGGTAATATCTCACTGGCTCTAATTCTACATCTATTCCTGGTAATTCATTTAATTGTTGATAAATAATAAATGCAGTATTTTTGTTTATATTGTTTGCTATAGTTACTGCTCTATATCCTTTAAAACTTTGCATTTTCATGGCATCTTTTACTACTACAAAATCTCTTATTTCTTTTAATGAATATTTTTCTAATAAAAGCTTTAATTCATCTGCGCCACTCATATCTCTATATTGTTGCATTTTTAAATTATAGTCACCTAATGCTTTGTCATAAGTCGCCTTTTGCTCTTTTGATAAAGTTCCCTCTGGCTTTTCTGGCTTTGGACAAATCAATGAAATTATTCCATAAGTTTTAACTAAATAATCAAAGGCTTCCTCTGGTGTTACTTTTAATAATTCCTTATTTACTTCTGAAACTTCTTCATCTGTTAATTCTCTATTCTCTGGTCCAAACAATTTAACTTGAACCTTCTCATTCATTCCCCTATCTCTTAAAAATCTTATTTTTTCATACTCTTGAGCCTCGCTAGAAGTACTTTTATATGAAAAATAAAATTTCCCCGTGTCATCCATCTTTAACATCATATCATCTTCTAATGGTTCTTTATTCTCTTTTAAAATGTTAAAGATTCTTCCCATAGTGCTATAAAAACTCTTCTCGCCTGTCGAAGGCATTGTATATGTAATATTATATATTTCTTTAGTTGTTGCAAGGACATTTCCTTTATCATCTAAAATATTTCCTCTTGGTGCTCCTTGTGCTATAAATCTAGTTGCATTTTCTGTAGCTACTTCTTTATAGTGGCTATGCTTGTAGATTTGAATGTAAAGTACTCTTATTCCTATTAACGTAAAAACACCAATCATTATAAATTTAACTAAGTTATATCTAGATACTTTCTTTTTCTTCTTCTTAGGCTTATTTACTATCATTTGTATCTCCCTTTTATTTTATATTATATGTTCATAAAATAATTATTTAATCTATATTTAGCCTTTTTATGTCTTATTTTTCATAATTACTTCAAAAAATTTTATTACATTTAATATTCTATCATAAATATTCAAATACAAAAGAAAAAATCCGTAGAAAATATAAATTTCTACGGATTTTTTAAGTAAATTAATTTTTTCTTAATTAATTGCTTGGAGTAATTTCTCCACCAACACTATCTTGTTGTCTTAATTTAGCCATTTCTTCATTAGCTTTTTGACTTCCTGGATAGTTATCAGCTGGTGCATCTAAAACATATTGAGTGAAACTTGCAGATTTATATCCCATCTTAATAAGTTCATTCTTAAAGTATGCTTCATAAGCTGCTTTTGCTACCATTTGCGCCATAGCTCCATCATACATAACTACCATTACAGCAATTTGTGGATTTTTGTATGGTGCAAAACCAATATACGTTGCATATGGAGCTCTTCCATATGATCTTTGGTCTGCTGATACGTCGGCTGTTCCTGTTTTACCAGCTGTTGCTATTGGGAAGTTTCCAAATGATGCAACTGCTGTTCCATTTGAACCTGAAGTAACTAATCTCATTCCTTCATGAATTGTATCAATAGTACTTTGGTTCATTGGTATTTTATTTAGTACTTGAGGTTCAGTCTTTTGAACAACTTGCCCTGAAGGACTTGTAACTTCACTTACTAAATGTAATTTATATCTTGTTCCACCATTTGCTATTGCCATTGCATAAGATGCAAGTTGTATAGGTGTAAAGTGGTTTATTCCTTGACCTATAGCTGCATATATAAGCTGTGCTGGTGAAAGCATTTGGTTTTGTTGTTCTATTGTAAAGTTTGCAATTGTAATTGAAACTTGTCTTGCTTGATTTTCTATACTTGCATTTGGGTTTTTATCCTTATACGCTTTAAATTCTGCTTGATACGTCGCTGAATCTTGCATTAATTTTAATACATTTGGATAAACCTGTGCAAAAAATGCATTTGCATCTGGTTGTGGATTACTTGTTCCTACTGCTTCTAATCTTGTATTAACTTGATTTTTAATAGTATCTCTAAGATTATTAGCTTCTGCTGAATCCTTAGCTTCTGTTCCAAGTGATATTGGTAAAAAGTTTAATGCATTGTATTGTCCTTTTACTAAGAATGCATTTAAGTTGTACTTAGCATAAAGGATTGTATCTGCTTTAAAACTTTGGAAATCATACACTTGCCCATAGTTGTTTTCAGGAATTTCAATTCCTGTTGGCTCATCTGTAGGTTGATCTGGATTATGTCCAAGTCCAAACTGCCATGCCCATCTAGCTAAAGAGTTTAAAGCATATATTTGTGCTTGTTGTCCTTTAAGCTTAGTTGTTTGCAGAGCATGCATATATAATCTATATCCCATTTCATAATAGAATACGTCACTTGATCTTTCAAGTGCAGTTTGAAGAGTTATTGGTCCAAATCCTTGACCAGTCATTCTTCCATACCATCCTTCTGGTGCGAAGCTCTTACCAAATACTTGTGGGTACATATTAAACTTAGCAGGACAATCAACATATTCTCCTGGTGCATATAATCCTTCTTGCATTGCTGCCGTAGAAGTCATAGGCTTAAATATTGACCCTGGAGGAATCGCCCCCATTGTTGCATAGTTGTAGAATGGTTTTGGATAAAGGTTATATTTATCTTGTCTTTGACCATCTGGACCTTTTGGGAACATTTGATTTACTGACATTGTAACCCCTGGTTCAGTTGCTATTTTTTCTCCAAACTTTTCTAAGTTAGGATTAAAATATTCATTGTATTGAGCTTTTGTAAGCTGTCCTGGTATTGCAAAAAGGTTTGGATTAAAGTTTGGATAACTTGCCATTCCTAAGATATTACCATTATGAACATCTACAACAATAGCTGCTCCTCTTGTTGCATTTGGGAATCCATAATCCCCTTCACCTAAGTTATCTCTTTGTGTAGCTCTTACATATGCCATTGTATTTTTAAGAGATTCTTGAAGTGCATATTGAACACCTTTATTAATAGTTAAGTGAACATTGTCCCCTGGGTACGGATCTATTGTGTCTAATTGTGCTGTTGTTCTTCCTTGTGCATCAACTTTAACAACTTGCCCTCCGGTTTGCCCTCTTAAATATTCTTGATATGAAGCTTCAATTCCTGATGCTCCAACTAAAGCTGTACTTACATTATATCCTTGTAATTCATATTCTGCTTGTTGTGTTCCACTAATTGGAGTTAAATATCCAATTACTGATGATGCTAAATTATTGTAAGGATAATATCTTACTGGTTGCATTTGAACATTTACTCCTGGAAGTCTATCTAGTTCTTGATAAACATCAAAGGCAGTACTCTTTTTAATATTAGATGCAATAGTAACTGTTCTTTCCCCTTTAAAACTTTGCATTTTTATCTCATCTTTAACAATGATATAATTCATTATTTGTTGCTTTGTATAGCCCTTTTTAAGTAATAAATCTAACTGCTGTGCTCCAGTCATTTTATTATAAATTGCCATTTGTGCATTATAAGCCTTCATTTGAGTTTTATACTCATCTTCTTCTTTTCTTGTTGCATTGCTAGAAGGTGAATTTGGCATTGGCTCTATAAGACCTATAATATTATAAGCTTTTACTAAGTAATCAAACGCTTGGTCTGGTGTTACTTTTAATAATGCATCATTTATTGCATTCTTTTGTTCTTGACTTAATGCTTGAATTTCATCTCCATAAAGCTTAGTTTGAACCTGTTCATTCATACCTACATCTCTAAGGAATCTTATCTTTTCATATTGTTTTGAACTTTCAATATCTGTATCATATCCATAATATAAATCACCATTTGAATCCATCTTTAAAAGCATTGTATTAACAAGTTTATCATTATTATCTTTTATAATTCTGAATACCTCATCAATCGTTTGATAGAAATCAACTTGCCCTACTGATGGCTCTGTGTAAGTTAGATTATAGATATCTCTATTAGTTGCTAAAACATTTCCTTGGTTATCTAAGATTTCTCCTCTCGGAGCGTCTTCTTCAATAAATCTGGTTGCATTTTCGCTAGCTATATTTTTGTAATACGTGTGCTCAATTATTTGTATATAAACAAGTCTTGCACCTATAGCTGCGAAAATTATTCCCATTATTACTTTGAATACTGTATACCTAGAGAACCTTTTGTTTTTCTTCTTCTTTGGTTTATTAACTATCATCTAAGCCTCCACTTACTCCTCAAACTTACTTTTTGTTTAGAAAATTTGAAAACATATCTATATACTATAAGCATTATTATTGAGTTGTATATGGCAACATATATTATGTTACTTAAATCAACTTGATAATGCATTATATAAAATATAATAAATACTGCTAAATGCTTTAAAATAGTCATTGCAAACATAGTTGCTACTGGTACAATATTTCTTCTTTTAAATACGCTTTTCCCTATATATGCTACTAAAAGGCATATAAGCATATTTGTTAATGCATTTATTCCTATTGCATTATTAAAGAATATGTCCTGAAGTAGCCCACTAAGTACCCCTATAAAAACAGCTTCCTTTGGTTCATTAACTAATGAATATGCTACTGCAAATACGAATAATAAACTTGGGAAGGCACCTTTTATTGCAAAGAAAGGTGCCACTGTATTATCAAATATTAAAAGGATTATGCATATTAAAATTATTATTACTCTTTTCATGCCTTCACCTCTTAATTATTGTAGTTTATTTCACGAGTATTTTTTGGAACAACTACAAATAAATATTCAGCTTGATTGAAGTTAACTGCTGGTTTAATAGTTGCAGTTTTCATGATGTTTATTTTATCATCTGTAACAGTCTCAACAGTTCCTACTGGTATATCTTTTGGATAAATTCCACCAAGTCCTGAAGTAACTACTGTATCTCCAACTTTAACTGTAGAGTTCATAGGAAGATTTTCAACCTTAGCTAATGCTTGGTTTTGATTTTCTCTAATTCCTCTTAAAATTCCTGTATTATCACTAGTATTTTGAATCTTAACTGCTACTGCAATATTTTCATTTAAAATACTCTTAACAATTGACCAGTTTGAACCAACAGAAGTAACTTGACCTACTAATCCATTTGGTGCAATTACAACATAACCTTTTTTAATTCCACTATCTGAACCTTGATCAATTACATATCCATTAAGTATATTTCCACCACTATAACCTATTATGTGTGTAGCTATATATTTATATTCACTATTTTCATTTTTAAAGTCTAATACTTTTCTTAATTGTGCATTTTCGTTTGCTAAACCAGAGTACTGTAAAAGTTGATTTTTAAGTTGTGCATTTTCTGCTTCTAGTTTAACATTCTGATCCTTAACTTCTGTAAAGTTTAAACAAAGATCTACGAAACCTTTTATTTTAGAATTTACTGTATATGTTATTTTTTGAATCGGATTTAACGCCGCTCCAGCCCCACTTGCTATTATATCTTTTTCTGAACTTTTAAAGCTCCATGATATTAATCCTAAAAATACAACTGACAGCACTACAACAGTGACTGCCAGTTTGTTTTTACGAACTCTCATTCCTATAATCTATCTTCCTTGCTTATCTTGTCGAAGTCTTCTAATGCTTTTCCTGCACCTAAAACAACACAATCTAAAGGAGATTCTGCAATGTGAACTGGCATGTTAGTTTCTTTAGTTATTAATTCATCTAAACCTTTTAACATTGCTCCTCCACCAGCTAACATGATACCTTTTTCCATAATATCTGCAGCTAATTCTGGTGGTGTTTTCTCTAGAGTCGTTTTTATTGATTCAATAATAGCATATACAGGTTCTTTAAGCGCTTCTCTAATTTGTGATTCTGATATTTCAACAATCTTTGGAAGACCAGTTATCATATCTCTTCCTTTGATTTCCATGATTCTATTTTCACCATCTACATCATATGCAGAACCGATTTCCATTTTAATTTGCTCTGATGTTCTTTCACCAATCATTAAGTTAAATTCTTTTTTAACATATCCAATGATAGATTGGTCTAATTCATCTCCAGCAACTCTTAATGATTTACTAGTAACTATACCACCAAGTGAAATTATAGCAACTTCAGTAGTTCCTCCACCGATATCAACAATCATGCTTCCTGTTGGTTCACTTACTGGAAGTCCTGCTCCAATTGCAGCTGCCATTGGTTCTTCCATAAGAACTACTTCTCTAGCTCCTGCAAGTTTTGTAGCTTCTTCAATAGCTCTCTTTTCAACTTCAGTAACACCTGATGGATAACATACGATTATTCTTGGTGCTTTAAATGCACTTTTACTTGCACCTTTTTCTATTAATGATTTTATCATTGTGTGTGCAATATCAAAGTCAGCAATAACTCCATCTCTTAATGGTCTTATAGCAACTATGTTTCCAGGAGTTCTTCCTATCATCATTTTTGCTTCTGTTCCTACTGCTAATGGTTTTCTTGTAGTGTTATTTATAGCAACAACTGATGGTTCTCTTAAAACTACACCTTTACCTTTTACAAATACAAGTGTATTTGCTGTTCCTAAATCTATTCCCATGTCTTTGCTTGTTCCGAAAAATCCCATTTTGTTTATTCCCCTTTCAGTTATATAATTCCTTTTTCTTTTAAACTCACATATCTATTGTTCCCAATTATTATGTGGTCCGTTAGAGTTATCCCTAACATTTCACCACAACTACTTAATCTTTTAGTAATCATGATATCTTCCTTACTTGGAGTTGGGTCTCCCGAAGGATGATTATGGCATATAATTATTGAAGCAGCACTAGATTTTAACGCTTCATTAAATATCTCTCTTGGATGTACAATAGCTGAATTTAAGCTACCTTTAAATACATCTTTAACTCTTGTTATTTCATTTTTAGTGTTTAAAACAACTAATTTTAGAATTTCTTGATTTAGTGATGACATCTCTGGATAAAGAAAATCTACTATGTCTTCTGCTTTTGCTATCTTCTTTTTCTCTAAATTCCTTAGGCTTTTAAGTCTTCTTGCAATTTCTACAATTGCCAAAATTCTTGTACCTTTTGAATTTTTTATTCCTTTGATTTTTTTTATGTCTTCTAATGAAGCATTTAGTATTCCATCTAATCCACCAAGCTCCCATATTATTCTCTGGCTTAAGGTTATTACATTTTCTCCTTTAATTCCAGTTCTTAATACTATTGCTAGAAGCTCTGCATCAGTGAGACTTTCTGCTCCAAAACTAATCAATTTTTCTTGCGGTCTTTCACCTTCAGGTATGTCTAAAACTTTTATAGTTTCTTTCTTCATAAAAAAATTACTCCTTGTTTAGAATACCCCCCATGTTTATTTTTGAATTTCTTTTAAAATTTTTGCTACTTTATTTAATGGTAATCCAACCACATTATAATAACATCCTTTAATTTCTTCTACAAAAACTCCACCTAATCCTTGAATTCCATATGCCCCTGCCTTATCAAGTGGCTCACCACTTTTTATGTAATCCCATATTTCTTTATCTGTAAGACTAGAAAATTTAACTTCTGTTTTTAGGCTATCTGTTATTCTTTCTTTTGTTTTTGTATTGTAAATTGAAACCCCTGAATAAACTTCATGCACATTTCCACTTAATGTTTTAAGCATTTTAAATGCATCTTCTTCATCCTTTGGCTTTTCTAGGACCTTATTATTTAATGAAACTACTGTGTCTGCTGATATTATTATTGTATCTTCGTTTACATTATCTAATATAGCTTCTCCTTTTTTTCTAGCTAGTTCCTCAACATAACTTTTAGGATTGTTAGAAAATTCTACTGTATCTTCATCAAAGCTACTTTCTATTATAGTAAATTCCTTAATAATTCTTCCTAAAAGCTCTTTTCTTCTCTCAGAAGCTGAAGCTAATATAAAATCCATAGTTTCCTCCTAAATATTTGCTTATTTAATATTATTAACAATAATATAGTATTTCTATTCATCAATAATATTATTCAAACGCAATTTAAGGTGCAGTTTATCTATATACTACACCTTAATTAGTTTATCATTTTATAGCCACCTTAACAAGTGGCTTTACTTCATTTAATTTTTTTTTAAGATTTATTTTAAACTCTGTATTTATTTAAGATATTGTATAAAAATTCAACAGATTTTTGAACATCTTTTCTTTCTAATACCTTTGGCAATGCTTTTATATGTTCTTTTAATTTTTTTACTTCTTCACTTTCATTACCATCTGTTCCTTTTAATTCTTCTGTCCATTTTTTAAACTCTTCTAAATTTATACTTTTTGTATCCTTATTTTCAAACTTTTCAAGTATATCTATATATGCAACTACAATTTTAGAAATTTTCATTCCATTATCATCTTTTTTAGGTATTTCAGTTCTTATTTTTACATTAACTATTTTCGCTTTATCTAACTCTCCTGCTTTTTGCTTTGCTTTCTCTTCTTTATAAACTCCTGCTATGACTTTAAATTTATCTCCTTCTTTTGAAACAAACTTATTAAAGGTTTCTGGTATTTCTTTTAATGCAGTTTTTGCATTTTCTTCTTTTCCATATACACCACATTGAACTATGAAGAAAGTTTCTTTTTCTACACCCTCTTCTTTTTCCACTTTATCTGTTGGTGGTGGCGTTGTATTATCATCCTTTTTTTCTCCTGCTCCACTTTCATCTGTGATTGGTGGTTTCTTCTCCTCTGCCCCACCATCATCACCTTGTTTAAAAATCATCGGTCCAAAAATCATTCCAATTCCTATTGCAAGTGGAATACATATAGCTAGTCCTATTAAAAAGAAGTTGTTTCCTCCTCCTCTTCTTCCGCCTCCACCTCGCCTATTGTTGTGGTTATACTTTGTGTATCTCATTTTTCCCCTCCCATCCAAATCTCTATATTCATATATACTCTCACCTTTTCAATAATATTCATTATGTAATTAATTTTTCTAAAATATTTTCTAAAAAGAAAAAAGCACTAGAAAATCTCTATCAATTTTCTAGTGCTTTACTTTTATTACTTAATTTCTGCAAGTACTTCTATTAAGTATTTCCATATATTTTGAACTGATGTTATACTCATATGCTCATTTGGAGTGTGTACATCATAAAGATTTGGACCAAAGCTTATCATATCTAAGTCTCCTAATCTTTCTTTAAATAAACCACATTCAACTCCAGCATGTATTGCTGTAAGCTTTGGCTCTTCACCAGTCATTTTTTTATAAACATCTACACAGATTTCTCTGATTTTTGAATCTGCATTGTATTCCCATTCAGGATATCCTGCATTTGTTGTAAATTCTCCACCTAAAAGCTCTGTAACGGTTTGTGCTCTTAATGTAATTTCATCTTTTAATGAACCTACTGAACTTCTTATAGCACTGTCATAGATTACTTCTCCATTTTCTGTGCTAACAACACCTAAGTTAGTTGAACTTTCAGTTAATCCATGCATGCTCTTGCTCATAGTGTTTACACCATTTGGGTAAAGGTATAAAAGATTTATTACTCTATCTGTTACATCTTTAGTAAACATCTTTTTAGCCTCTGCATTTGTTACTTCTACACTAACATCTGGGTCTTGTACTTTTAACTCATGCTTAAATGTTTCTTCTAATTTTGAAACCATAGCTTTTACTTCTTGTACATCTGACTCTTTTACAAGAATTATTGCATCAGCTTCTCTTGGAATTGCATTATTTTTAGAACCACCTTCAACATATGAAAGTCTTATGTCAAACTTACCTAATAACTCTTTTAGGATTCTTCCCATTAATTTATTAGAGTTTCCACGTCCTTTATTTATTTCCATTCCAGAGTGTCCACCTTTAAGACCTCTTACCTTTATTTCTAAAGCAGTATATGAAGCTTCTACATTTTCTTCTTCTACTTTTATTACAGATTTACTTCTTATTCCACCTGCACAGCTTAATAGTAATTCCCCTTCTTCTTCTGAATCAAGGTTTAATAGAATTTTACCATCAACATCTTTTTTATTAATGTTCATAGCTCCAGTCATTCCTGTTTCTTCATCTACTGTTAATAATAACTCTAAAGCAGGGTGTGCTATATCATTGCTTGCAAGTACAGCCATTCCATAAGCCATTGCTATTCCATTATCAGCTCCTAGAGTAGTTCCAGTTGCAAAAATATTATCTCCATCAACTCTTAACTTTATTGGATCTTTTAAAAAGTCATGCTCTGTTCCTTTATTTTTTTCACAAACCATGTCCATGTGCCCTTGAAGTATAACTCCTGGAGCATTTTCATATCCTTTAGTTGCAGGTTTCTTTATTATTATATTTAATGTCTCGTCTTGTACAACCTCTAATCCTAATTTCTTTGCAAATGAAACTAAATAATCACTTATTTCTTTTTCATTTCCTGATCCTCTTGGTATTTTTGATATCTCTTCAAAATAACTAAAAACTTCTTTTGGTTCTATGTTTGATATTTTTTCCATTTTTGTTTCTTCCTTTCCATTTTAATGTTAAAATTATATTTGTAGTTAGTTTTAGTATATCACATAGTATTAATTTATTAAAAGTTTACTCATACTATCTATGACTAATACT
>NZ_JBOFRG010000112.1:0-29032 GCF_051650885.1 Clostridium sp. | reverse complement strand
TACATGAATTATTTTTTGTTGCCATTCTGGATGAAGTGATATTTCGGGTTCATCTATAAGAATTATCGAATTATTTACTCCTAAAAACTTTAAAGCAAGCCCTCTTAAAAATAATTGTTTTTCCCCTGATGATAATCCTGTAATATCAAACTCATTTCCTATCTCATTTTTAAATAATGGTTTTGTATCATTATCCTCTGATAGTCCTATCAACTTAACATCTAAGTTCATAATTTCAAAAATACTATTGATGTCATCACAAACCTTATCAATAACTTCGCCTATGGTTTTATTTCTATTTCTAAATATCTCTTTATTTATCTTAGTTGCTATAAGTGATGGTATATTTTGAGTAATATTTTGATCTACAGTATTTTGAAAATTTGGTGAAAAATCAAATGTATTATCTACCTTATTAATCTTTTCAAAATTAATTTCAGTTGGCATATATACAATTTTAGAAGTACCCATCTTTTTTTCAAAATTTAATATCCCATTAGGCTGTATAGATTCTCCCTCTTCTAGCCTTACTGTTGTTGTATATCCTGATAACGTAGTCTCTACTCTATTCTTCTCAACTTCTTTATACCTACATTCATCTACACTAAATGAATCATAAATACTTTTTAACAATGTAGTTTTTCCTGAGCCATTTTCACCAATAACTACAATAGTATTTAAAACTTGCTCATCCTTATCGCAAAAATTCATTTCTAAATTTTTAAGTATCTTATGATTTTCAAAACGTATTTTTTCAATCTTCAAACTCTCATCTCCCCTCTAAAATACTTTACTTATCTTTATATTATTAATTCTATCATAATAATAAAATTTTAATCATTCTAATCTGCTCTTTTCTATCACAAACTTCTTTCATTCTATTATATCTATTATTTTTTTCACTAACAACTTTTTTCTTCTAATCCCTTATTTTTCAAAGCTAAAAATATTATAAATACTATTACTGAAATTATTAGCATTCCTAAAAATAAAAATCCTTTATTTATGTTGTATACAAAGGCTGCATATATTGGACCTATTGCATATCCTATTGATTCTGATGCTCCTACCACTCCAAATACAAAGCCTTTTATGTCTTCATTTTCTCCAAAGCTTAAAAGTGAGTTTTGAAGGGCTCCATTTAAAAAGGTTGCCCCTAAGAAGTATCCTATTATAATTACTGTGAAAATCCATTGTTTTCTTATTATAAATAAAAGCAATAATGCTACATTCATTACTATAAAGCTTATGTAAAGTTGTTTTTTAATTCCTAGCTTATCACTTATCATCCCTGAAAGTGGTGCAAAAAATCCAAATATAAAAAGATATATAGATATTATAAATGAGGTATAAAATGCAGTTCCTCCTAAAACCTCTCTTCCATAGAAGGGAAACATAGCGCAGGTAGAGCCATAAATAAAATCTCCTAGAAGTGCTATAAAGGATAACAATATTATCTTTACTAAAAGTTTCTTTTCTTTTACTTCTTCATATATAACCTTAAGCCTACACATAATTGGCTCTTTAGAACATTTACACTTTTCCATTACCTTTTCTGGACCTTTTATTTTAAAAATCAAGAAAGCTAATGAAATTATTATCCCAATACAAGTTAAGATAAAGATTATATTAAAGCTAGAAAATAAAGATAAAATATATCCACTTATAATAGCTCCAATTCCTCCACCTAAAGTAAAGACTGCTGATGCATATCCTGTTGATTCTCCACGTTTCTTTTCATCTAAAACTCTTGCTAAAACTGAAAAGGTTGGTGGTGCTGCTATTCCTAAAAATATTCCTTGAAAAACATAGATAATCTCTCCCATTAAAGAGAATTTAGTAAAAATATATCCCACAGGAATTAAAGCTAATAAAACTAATGCAATGCACCAAAGCTTTTTATCACCAAAGGAATCTGAAACTGGTCCAAATAAAACTTGAGCTATAGCTTTTCCTACTCCATACAAAGACATAAAGGTTCCAACTACAATTGTAGTTGCTCCTAAGCTTTCTAAAAACAAAGGAATTATAGGAATTAAAAAGCTATAGCTTATTCCAAAAATAAATCTTAAAATACAAAATAATCTAAGGTCTTTTTCTTTAAACAAAACACTATTCTTTATATTCATCATTTTCTCCAAAACCTTTTTTACCTTTAGTATCTATAAAATCCCCTCTTCTTATTCTATCTTCTTCTTTTCTCTAAGGTTAATAAATAAAGTATAGTTACAAACATAGATACTGCAAGAAGTGAAACAAAGAAAAGATTTTTATTTATTTCATAAACAAATGCAGAAATAAAAGGACCTAATGCATATCCAATAGATTCAACTGCTCCAACAAACCCAAATATAAATCCTTTTATATCCTCTTCTTCACCAAACTCAGATAAAACACTTTGAAAAATAGCATTAAGACAAGTCGCTCCAAGAAAATAAATAATTATAACCCCTGTAAACAAAGCCTTATTTCTTATAAAAATAAGCCCCATAAGTGTGGTATTCATAATAAAAAATGAAAGTCCTAAATGCTTTTTAACTCCAATCTTATCACATATAACTCCTGCAACAGGTGCACCCATTCCAAAAACAATAAGATAGGCAGAAATAATAAAAGAAGTAAAACCAACATCCATCCCTAAAACATCTCTACCATAAAAATGAAAAATAGCAATAATACAGCCATAAACATAATCACCTAAAAAAGCAACTGCTGAAACTAAAAGAATCTTATTTCTAAGACCTCTACATCTTATCTTTTCTAATATATGAAAAACACTTTCATCTTTTTTCCTAACAGTTCTAACCCTCTTAACCTTTTTTATATTTATAGTAAAATATAAAAAAGCTATAAAAATAATAATAAAAGATATGAAAAATACAAGCCTATAATTATTAAACCTTGAAATAATAAACCCAGCAAGGGCTGCTCCAATTCCACCACCAATAGTAAAAACTGCAGATGCAAACCCTGTAGACTCCCCTCTCTTTCTCTTATCAACAGACCTTGCTAAAATAGAAAAAGTTGCAGGTGCTGCCATTCCTAAAACTCCACCTTGAATAACATGTAAGCTTCCAGCCATAAAGCCATTAGTACAAAAAATATACCCAATAGGCACTAAACACATAACCAAAAGAGCAACTTTTAAAGCAAGCTTGTCTCCTATAACATCAGTAATAACTCCAAAAGGAAGCTGTGTAAAAGTCTCACAAATTCCATAAAGAGAAATAATACTCCCAATCATAACAGTAGAAACATTCATCTCCTTCAAATACAAAGGAATAATAGGAATCATTATGCTATACCCAATCCCAAAAAACAATCTATAAACACAAAAATTTCTAAGCTCCTTATTTCTAAAAACACTATTCCCTAAACTCATAATACACTCCTAAAAAATCATTTCTTTTATACATATTCTAAGAGATTCCATATTATTATTTATGGTAAAAACTTTTCAAGATTAATCACTCTCTAATTTCTAAACCTAATTCAATTTCTACTATAAAATCTATCGTTCTATGATTTTCACTATAAATAAACAAAAGATTTACACGATAATTAAGTAACAATATTTTTATAGGAGGTTTTTTCTATGTTTAAATTTCTACTAAATTTACTAACTAATGAAACTAACTCTACAAAACCTATGAAAAATAATATACCTAAAAGAGAAATTCAAAATTCTAAAAACACTATTCATACCAAAGTTGCGGGTGTTACCTTCAACAATCGTCAGTCCTTAATCAGAAATTGTTACCCTAATCAAGAACTCAAATTAATAAGAGAAAAAAATAATGCCTATGATAAAAATGCAATTGGCATTTATCATGGCAACAGACATTTAGGCTATGTAAATAAAAATTTAGCAAGTAGCCTAGCACCTCAAATAGATTCAGGTACACATTTTAGATGTTATGTCTCTGAAGTTACAGGTGGAAATGGGAAAAACTATGGTCTTAACATTTATTTAGAATATTAATTAAGGAGCACATAATCCTAACAAAGTTTCTTTTATATGGATTTGCTGGTAATTGTCTTCTAAAACAAAAATCTGACTTTATGTTAGGCTGTTTCTTAAACTATCAAGCGATTAAATTAGACCCTAAAAATTCACGTTGGTATTTCTACCATAGTCTTTTTTTAGCTAATTTAAGAAACCAATTTGATTTAAATTTCTTTACAAATCCTATGCACTATTATCTTGATACTGCCATAAGACTTTTACGACCTGACCAAAAACAATTACAAACCGCTCTTCTAAAATTAAAGAAATAAAAAAAACACCGCCTATGAATTAATCGTAGGTGGTGTTTTTTTGTAACTGCTATCTTTTCATAAGAATATCATTTGTGGGGCAATATGCTTTTCTATAAACCTTATTACTGGAGAGGTGGGCAAACAACTAGAGAGTGGAAATACCCTTTATGGGTCAATATGCTTTTCTATCGGAATAATTAAAGTTGGAGAAATAATAGACATTTCTGTGGAAATACCCTTTATGGGTCAATATGCTTTTCTATTGTTCAATTCTTAGAAGGAAAAGGTGAACAGGAAACAGTGGAAATACCCTTTATGGGTCAATATGCTTTTCTATTCGTAACATTTGCACATCTAGTTATGGAGATAGCGGAGTGGAAATACCCTTTATGGGTCAATATGCTTTTCTATAAGATAACGAAGATAAAAAAAATGTTAGAAGCTCTGTGGAAATACCCTTTGTGGGTCAATATGCTTTTCTATATTGTCTTTAACGACACACAGTTAGGTCAATTTTTCTGTGGAAATACCCTTTGTGGGTCAATATGCTTTTCTATCCACAAAATGATAGTGATGATTGCTTATAAAGTGATTGAGTGGAAATACCCTTTGTGGGTCAATATGCTTTTCTATAGCACCCTCTTTGAAGCCTCTATTTTCAATGTCTAAACAGCTTGTTCTGGAAAACCTTTTTTATTTTTGAGTTTTTAACCTAATTTTATACTTATTTTACCTTTGTCCCTTAAGCCCTTATCCAAGCTTTAATTAAGCTATTTCAATCCTTTAAGCTTGTTTTTGAAAACCCTAAGGGGTTGGCAAGCCTTTTTTAGGTTTTTATAATTAAGGTGGCAAGCATTACCACCTTAATTATATCATTTTTTACTTTTATTTCAATATTTTAATTCCATAAGGTTTATATTTATTTTTCCCTATTAAACTTTTTTTATATAATTTTATTTGATTTTTTATCTTTTCTCTAAATTCTTCTATTTCTAAATTATATTTGCTTATATATTTTCTAAATCCTTTTTCTTTTAATTTATATCCATCTTCTATAGTAAAGTCTTCTTTTTTTATTTCTTTTCTATTTATAAGCTTTAATACAAATTTATCACAAAAGCTTTGTCTGAATTCTTCTAGTATATCTAATGCTAATGATTCCCTACCATATTTTACACTATGGAGATTTCCTAAATACCCATCTATTGATTCTTTTTCTATTTCTATAATTATTTCATTTAACACCATTGAATAAGTTAGTGATAATAATGCATTTATCTCATCTTTTGGTGGTCTTCTATTTCTTCCATTAAACTCTAGATTTGCTTTTATCATTTTTTTAAAGCTTCCAAAGTAAATTTTTGATGCCATACCTTCGTATCCCATTATTTCATCTATATCTTTTCCAAGTCTTACTTTCTTTATTACACCTTCTAACTCTTCTTTATTTATCCCATAGTTTTTTAATAAGTTTTTTTGATTTTTTATTTTATTTTCAATAATTATTTTTGAAACTTCTAATCTATTTTCTTTATCACGCCATTTTTCATATTGTGCAAGTCTTAAATATATATTCTTACTTTTACTACCTTCTAATTTCCCTTTGAACTTTCCATGCATTGATAAAAATACTATTTCTATATTTTTATCTAATGCAAGTTCTACAGCCTTTGGTGTTATACTTTGATTTCCAAATAAAAAGATTTTCTCTAACTTATGATATTGAATTTCTTCTTTAAAAACCCCTTCTTTTTGAATTACAAAGCTTAGATTCTTTCTTTTAATTTTACAGCCTTGCTCAATTACATATATATTTTCCATAGCTTTACTCCTTAAAAAATATATCTTTCTTTTATCACTCTTTCTTTTTCATTAAAGTAATATGCTTTATTCATACAAGTTTCGCATAAATCAAATATTATAATTGATACAACATCATCAGAAAACTTTGGATTCACTCTTTTTATAAACATACTTTCATTATAAATTTTACTTATCTTGCTTTTCATTTCTTTATAAAGCTTGTCTGTTAATTCATATTCAAAAACACTAAATTGAACTCTTTTCCCATAACCAAATTATTTTATACCCTTCCTCATATTCTTCCTTTATCTCCTCTAAGAAACTCTCAAACCTTTCGTTTTCAACTTTTATTTCTATCTCTTTTATTTCATCAATAGCTTCTAAGTTTAAAAATTTACTTTCATTTAAATACTTTGGATGAATTCCTAAAGGTAGTTTTATAATATTTTCTTTTTCCTCTAAATAATTTTTCTTTGGGAAAATTTCAACTCTTAATTCTTTAAAATACTCTTCCCTTATCTTTTCTAAATATCTTTCTATTTCATCTACCTTATAAAAGGTTTTAAAGAAAAACCATATATGATAGCCTTTCCCTCCTGTCTTTTCCACATATCCATCTATATTTTTAACTTCACCACTTATATTTTCATCTATATCTATTACACCTATATTACTTCTGCCATCTTCTCTTAAAACAGAGATTGCGATACTTTTCTTTCCCTTTAAATGCTCTTTTATATCTCCTAGAGATAATTCTACATCTCTTTTTTTATATTCACTTTCTCCATTATTATTGCTTTCATAGAAATAATCTACCATTTTAAATCTGTTTAATATTTCCTTTTCTTCACCATCTTCAGTCTTTATTTTTTCAAGAAATTCATCTATAGTTTCAAAGTCAAACTCTTCAACAAGTTCTTCTACTATAGTTTCTTCTGATTCTCCTTTTTCTATATATCTATGCACTAATCCATCTAGCTTATTTTTCTTTTTCTCTATATTTTCTCCTAAAAATACAACACTATCCCCAAAACTTCCTAAATAACTTTTACTTTCATTTAGCTTCAGGTTATATTTTTCTAACTGTTTTATAACCTCTTCTAAAGTATTTTTATTTCTTGATAAAATAAAAATATCATCACAAAATCTAATATACTCTAAGTTTTCCCTTTCTAGAAATAGCTTGTCCATGTCTTTCAAATATATATTAGCTAGATAATTGCTCAATGGACTTCCTAACGCTATTCCTTTCCTCTCCATAATTTCTTCTTCTACTTCTAAAACCCGACCAACCTTATTTAAAATATCATATTCAACCCCATAGCTATCTAAAATCTCTAAAATCTTACCTCTATCCATAGACTCAAAGTATTTCTCTATATCAACCTTAAAAAAATACTCATATTTATCTATGTTTTCTCTTATAAACTCTATAGCAGCTTTAACTGACTTTCCTTTTACAAAGGAATATACATTCTCCTCTGGTTTTATATACTCTTCTAACTTTTCTTTTAGATATCTTCTCTTGTCTTTGTCATCCTCAGTAAGAATTATAATATCTCTTTCTTTGCCATTCTTATCTTTTATACTATTTAACATTCCCCACTCCTCCTAAATAATACTTGTAAAGAATCTTTCATAAACTAATTCTTGGCTAATATCTAAAACAATTAAATTTCTACGACTTCTAGTTAAACCAGTATATATAAGCTCATTATTCTCTGACTTACCTCCTGATATAAGTATAATTACAGTTTCTCTTTCCCATCCCTTAAAGCTATGAATTGTACTAAATATCGGCTTATCTACAACTTTAAAGTTATACTTTCTATTCCTTCTTATTTCATTTAGTGAATTCATTATCTTTACTCTATTGTTATATGATTTTTTTAAAATCTCATCATACTCTTCCTTTTCCTCAAATGTACTCATAAGATTTTTCTCTTTAAAAACTTTTTCAAATATATACTTCAAATTCCGTCCTTCTTCTACTTTTGATGTTAGAAATACTATATTTTCATTTTTAATTTTATTAAACACATCTGTTAATTTATAAACATAATCTATACCTTCTTCTAAATTTCCAATTTTTTTATAATCAATAAATTGATCCATTCCAAATAAACTATCGTATATAAGCTCTTCTTCACTATCTAATTCATACTTCTTTTTTAAAAATTCTCTTTGAAATTTCAATGCAACTTCTGCAAGTTTTCCTCCCACTCTAAAACTTTTATTTAAGGTCCTCCAATTCCCACGCACATTTGTTTTTACTTTTCTTAGTGAATCTAATTCTCTTTCATATATGTTTTGCTTTTCATCACCAAACAAAACATACTCACCATTTTCTTTTAGAAAATATTTTTTTATTATCCTTTGCCAATTTATTTCATAATCTTGAATTTCATCTATTAAAATACAATCATATTTTTCTATCTTATCCACTCCATCTTCAAATACATTTATATCATTAAAGCTTTCCTTTGAAATTACTATGTCAAGCTCCCTGCCTTTATCAATAATAAACTTATGATAATGCTTTATTTCAATTGTAAATTCCCTTCCCTCATATAAATTTTGTATTATTCCCAAAATATAAGTTCTTAAAGTAATATTATACGTAAGAATTATCACCTTCGGGTTTCTTTTTCCTAACGCTTTTACTCTTTCTATTCCATTGATAACTCTATGAGCTAAAACAACTGTCTTTCCAGCCCCTGCAACTCCCTTTATCTTGCTATCTCCTTCCCTGCTTATTGCAGATGCACTTTGTCCTTTACTTAAAAATACCCTTGGAAAAGTAATCTTTTCTATCTTCTCCCCTTTTAACTTCACTATAAATTCATCATAAATTTCCTTTGTAAAAAGATTATTCTCTTTAGAAAATACTTCCTTAACCTTTTCTACTAACTTCTCAACCTCCCTCTTACAGAAAACGTATACATGGTTGTCAAAAATAAAATTTTCCTTGCACGCCTCCTCTTCTTCCATAAAATAAATAAAACACTTAACTACTCCATAAACACTACTTTTATAAACTTTAGCTTTAAGTAAACTCTCCATATGAAATGAAAACAAACTATCCTTACATTCCTTAACCTTTACAATAGGATTTAATTTTATCTTTTTCTCTAAAAGTATCCCCCTTTTATCATACTCCTTTGCCCCACTTACTCTCAAATCCGATAAAGAAACTAAAATTACACCACATTTTTCCTTAACTAAAACAATATCTAGCATTTCACCATTTAAAAACGGCTTAAAAAATATTTTTACATCCTGCTCTAAATTTTTCTTAAAACAACTTAAAATTTGATACTCTTCTTTTCTCATATCCTTCACATCCTTTTATCATATAATTTATCAAACTTCACTTCTTAATCTTTTGTAAAAATATTCTTTGTGGGTCAATATGCTTTTCTATGGTCACTTTTCCTTATTGATAACATTCAAAAGTGTTTGTGGAAATACCCTTTGTGGGTCAATATGCTTTTCTATTAGCTGCTATCATAGGGTTCCCTTTTATAATCGAGTGGTGGAAATACCCTTTGTGGGTCAATATGCTTTTCTATGAAGAATACTCTATTAGAAAAAGTTTTTTGTGTGCTGTGGAAATACCCTTTGTGGGTCAATATGCTTTTCTATTGCAATAATTGGATTTCCTGTCATCATTGAGTGTTTGTGGAAATACCCTTTGTGGGTCAATATGCTTTTCTATATGGAATCAGAGTTTAGAGACCAGTTGGTTAGTTCGTGGAAATACCCTTTGTGGGTCAATATGCTTTTCTATAAAACTAAAGGCCGCTACGACAAAAGTTATCTTTGGGTGGAAATACCCTTTGTGGGTCAATATGCTTTTCTATGAAATAAACACAGATGTTTCTAAGTTAAGTTGTTGTGTGGAAATACCCTTTGTGGGTCAATATGCTTTTCTATAGTAACACCAGAAGAGGCTGCAAGAAAAGCTTCTAAGTGGAAATACCCTTTGTGGGTCAATATGCTTTTCTATAAAAACATCTTAAATGTATATCATCAAAATCTTTATAGTGGAAATACCCTTTGTGGGTCAATATGCTTTTCTATAGCACCCTCTTTAAAGCCTCTATTCTCAATGCCTAAACAACTTGTTTTGGAAAACCTTTTTCATTTTTGAGTTTTTAACCTAATTTTATACTTATTTTACCTTTGTCCTTTAAGCTCTTATCCAAGCTTTAATTTAGATATTTCAAGACCTTAAGCTTATTTTTGAAAAACCTAAGGGGTTGGCAAGCCTTTTTTAGGTTTTCTTATTTGTTTTAGATGAAGAAACTTTTCTCCATCTAAAACTTCTTATTTTTATTATACCATTTTTTTACATCAATTCAATATCTATATTTCTCAAATTTTTAATTATATTTATTTAATTATTTTTTTTTAATATAATTCAATGTTTTTATTCTAATGTTTTTAAAAGTTCTTCTACATCATCTAATGATTCTGATTTTGCATAATTTCCTACTTGTAGATATTTCACTTTATTTAAATCTCTTATTACTTTTTTACTCATTACTCCAAGTAGTATTTGCACCGATTTTTCTTTATCTAAATTTATACTAAACTCTTTTTTTACATATTTTTTATATTCTTTTATATACTCACTTACATTTTCATACTCTTTTTCATTTTCAAAAAATAAATTTTCTAATGAATACTCTTTTTCCATATCTAATGATAACTCTATATTTTTAATTTTTATTCTTCCGTAGCCATAAGGTTTACCTTTCCCTATCTGCTGATATCCTCTTCCATCTAGCTTTAAAGCATAAATCAAAAGTCCTAGCTCATCTTTATATAAGTTATTAAATCTTATCTCACCCTTAAAGGTTTTACCTTTTTCTAAAACTTCTTCATAAGAATTTACATTTGCATCTTTATTTAAAAATTCTGCTTTAGCATTTTTAAGCCAATAAAACTTTCTTCCTCTTAAACTTATTTTACTGCTACTGTAAGTTTGATTTTCACCTAAATATGCTTTATAACAACTTGCTTTAGGACTTGCTAATAACATTTCTTTTATCTGTACATTTCCATTTCTTCCATCTACAACAGCATCTAAAAATGATATTCTACTTTTAAGCTTTTCATTTTTTTCTCCATAATTTATAAATCCAAATAATGCTTTTTGATAATCGAAACATTCCATATGATTTTTA
The DNA here is from genome assembly GCF_051650885.1 of Clostridium sp. GTDB lineage: Bacteria > Bacillota > Clostridia > Clostridiales > Clostridiaceae > Clostridium. The sequence continues at coordinate 17,777 of NZ_JBOFRG010000112.1, read as the reverse complement.
TTTAATCCATCTTTTATAGATTTGCTATAGAACACTTTTATTGTATGTGTGAAAGATAAATTTGTAACCTCTTTTCCATTATGAGTAAAGAAGCATGTTCTTAACCCTTCTTCTCTTTCTTCTTTATTCGGATCTTTTTTCTTTCCTTTTATATCTTCTTCTAAGTTAAATCCTACATTTTCTGACACAAAATGATTTATATAAAATTCCATATTCTTTTTAGGAATCTTGTATTTTTTACTTTCATCTTTTTCATTTAAAATATAGTGATACACTTTTACATTCTTCTTACTTCCAAATTTATTTGAATTCATTAGAACTCCAGGTAGATACCCGTTTCCATTTCCAATAGTAACATTTTTATTATTATCAACTTTAAAGTTAACTCTTTTTTGATATGGTTTGTAGTTTCTATCTTTTAAATCTTCTCCATATTTTTTTGCTATATTATTATGAACTCTAAAGTAAGTTTTACTTTCACTTCCAACTCTTTTTTCTTTAGCAGGGTATACATAATACTCCTTTCCTTCTTTTACTATATATCCCCCCTTTACATTTCCGTAATCTATAATCATACTATTATTAAATTTTGCAGGGGTTTTTTTATCTACTATTTTGCCATATTCTTTATCTAATATTTTTTCTGCTTCTGAATTTTTAGAATTCATTGTTCTTCTGTATAAATATCTTCCATCTTCAATTTCATCATCAAATGAGCATAGCCCAAGAGTTAATACGTTGCTTCGTATAACTCCTCTTATACTTGAACCTGGGATAGTTTGTTTTCCTTCTATGTTTGTGTTAAACCTTGAAGTTTTTTCTCCTTCTTTTAAGCCTGAGCTTATTATAAGTTCATTATCATTTTCTATTTCATAAGTTATACTTCCTGATAAAAGCTCTTCATTTATGTCATTTTCTTTTGGAATATCCTTTATATTTTCATATCTTTTTATAACTTTATCACTAAAAGGAATAAAGTTGTATGGAGATGTTATACTACCCATTTTCTTTTTCTCCTCTCACTAAGTCGTATGCTCTAAAGTATTTTATAAATACTTGCCCATCATCATCTTTTTCTAAATATTTTTTTATCTTTACCTTTTTATACCCTTTAAACTTATCTTCTCTTATTAAGCTTTCAGCCTCTATAAACTTGTCCTTTTCTTCGTCTAAATGAAGTACTGCTTTTAATCCTTTGTTTAAAGTAAATATTTTTATTTCTCCATCTTTTGAGAATATACTTCCTTCCCACAAATTTTCTATATTAATGTCTTCTAAGCTTTCATTTATAACAACTTTATTTTTATAATATAAAATATTTTTATCTAAATTATTTTCTTTTGCTTTAATTACTATATCTTCTATTTTTATAATCTCACTTCTCATAATCTATCACCCTTTAATAGAAATCATTTCTTTTAATTCATCTTTATTTTCTATATTTTTATTTTTTATATCCATAGTTGCTTTTAAGTTTCCTGTTTCTATCTTTATAGTGTCTCCTTCTAAGTAACCTCTTCCTATAGATTTTCCACTTCCAAGCTGGATTTTACCTTCTGCTAAATCCTTTATTGTATATAATAGTATCTCTACTATTTTTTTATCTTTCTTTTCTTCTCCAGTCTTTTTGTATATTATTTTAAAAGCTACTTCTCCTTTAACAGGTATTTCTTCTATTAATGCACTATTTCTTGCACCACCTGTTAATCTATCTATTTTAATTCTTGTTTGAATTTTTTCTACATTTGCACCTTCAAGTTCTATATCACTAAAGAATATTCTTCCACTTTTATTATTTTTCTTATCCATTCCACCAAAAGCTTCAAGGATAAGCTTTTCTTCATTTAGCATTTTTGCTATTTTTTCAAATTTATTTTTTATAGCTCCCTTTATTGATGAACCTGGTATTATAGGCATTTTTGAATTTCTTATATTCATTTTATCTGCCTTATTAAAATCAAGTTCCCCTATTGCACTTATTAGAATTGGTGTCTTACATCTTCCCTTAAATGTAAAGATATAATTTTTATTTACTTCAATTTCTTTTTTATATTTAAACTTTTCAAATTCATCCTTTTCTTTATCTAAATTTATATATTTTATTAAATCTTCTTTTTTTTCTAAATTTAATTCTAAAATTTCTGCTTTTTCTACTTTGAAAATTCCAGCACCATTTGTTTTGTTCATTCCAAATCTTATTATTTCTTTGTCTATTCCTCGTACTATTTTTCCTATTATTTTTTTAAATTCTTCATTTTCTTCTTCATTTTCTGAAAATACTTTAAGATTTATTTTAAGCTTTGCACCATCTTCTACATAATCTCGTATAAAGTATGCTCCCTCTTCTACTAAACCATCTTCACCAATTCTTATACCAGGTCTATACACTATTTTTGAATTTTCTATAACACTATCAAAAACTATGATTTTGCTTTCTTTTTCTTTTCCAAAAAGTAATGTAGCTATATTTTCTCCATACTCTTCTTCTGTAAAGTTTCTTAAAGCTCCTCCAACACTTGAGCCTGGAACATATGAATTGTTGTTATCATCAACTAAAATCTCTTCATCATCAGCTATTTTAAAAGGTCCTATGCTTTCTAAATCTATTCTAAAAAATGATACTATTTTATTACCTTTTAACCCCATTACTCTACCTCTTTTCTCAATATATATCTAAATACTGATTCTAATTCTAAAAGCTTAAACTCAAATAATTCTTCCTCATTTAAATTGCACTTTACTCCATTTAAATTAAAATCCTTTATCCCGTAGTCTTCTCTTAAATCTTTCTTATTGATTTCTCTCTTGATAAATTCAATAGAATCTGTCCCATCAATTTTAAGGCTTTTTAACTGATTGTATGCATCCTTAACTCTTTTTTCTTCTGGTTTTAAATGTTTTAAATACGCTTTTATTGATGCAATTATTTCTGATTTTTTATTTTCTTCCCCGTTATCTTTTATCTTTACATTTTTTATTTTAGTAAGGATTTTTCCAATTTGATTTTTATTTACTTCAGCTTTATCTCTTTTATAGTTTTCTAAAGTTTTTTCAACTATTTTCTTTCTTATTTTGCTTATAGAGATTTTATTTACTATGTTTTGAAGCATTTCTTCTTCATCACTAGAAAGTTTTATTTTTTTGTCTTCTACTTTTTCTTCTACTATATTCTTTTTAATTTTTTCTATATCTAAGCTTTCTAATATCTTAACTTCTCCAAAGCCTTCTATTACTCTTAATCCTATACCTTTATTTTCAAATTCTTTTAGTTTTTCTTCCTTTAAACTTCCTCTTATTTTATAAACTAAAATACTTCCTTTTTTTAATCCATAATATTGTGGTAGTTTAACACCAAGTTTGTTATTAAAGCCTCCTATTAAAGTTTCCTCACATTCTTTTTTAACTAAAGTTACTTCCTCTAAATCTAGACTTTCTTTTAGTTCTTTTTCTAAAATATAATTTATAACTTGTCCATACTCATCAATAAAAATACAATCTGATGCTAGATACACTATCATTTCTTCTTCAATAGCTTTCTTTTCATCTTCTTTTATTTCTACTTCTTCAATTAAAACTTTTCCATACCCGCTTCCTTTTGAGCCACCAATATAAAAGTTTCCATTTTTTATTATGTTTAAAATTTCTTTTTTATCTTCTTCTTTTTCATAAATTATTTCTGATATGAATACTTGTCCTTTTTTAATCCCTTCATATCTAAACATTTTTTTTCTTTCTTTATTTATATGAAGGTTATATATTTTTTCTACATCAAGTCCTTTTACATTGCCTTCAAAACAATCTAAATAATTTGAGCACTCAAACTTTTCATACTCTTCTTCTACATTTTTATTCACCGAACTTTTTAAACTTACTTCAATACCATCCTTATATAAATTCTCATCTTTTTTTTCTATATAAAGTTCCTTTACTGTAGGCATGCTTCTTTTTCCATTAATCTCTTTATATCCATTTCTAAACTCTAGACTTCCATTTAAAAATAACTCTTGTCCTATTTTATCTTCATCTAAGTCTAAACCCTTTAGCTCTAAATAGTTTTTTATAAAGGCTCCTCTAATAGCACTTCCACTAATATAATCTATACTCTCTGTATTTGTTATTTGTGTCAATGCAGTTGTTAGCTTTATATCTTCTTTGCATAAAATCCTCAAATATATTTTTTCCACCTTTAATTTACCTCCTTTTCTATACTAATTTAATCCTTTTATACTACATTCAATTTCACCCTTACCACGGTTTCCCATAAGTCCAATATGCTTTAATGTTCCTAATGCTAATCTTATAAGTTCTTCTTCTTTTTCAGTTAACTCTTTATCTACTTCAATTTTCCCGTTCAATACAAGCCCCTTTTTTAAAACTCTTATTTTTCTTAATGAGCCGTCTTTTGCTACGCCCTCTTTATCAATTGCTGTAAAGTTTCTTACATTTGTCATAGCTTCTAAAACTTCTTTTGAATCTATATTTCCATTTAACACTTCATTTTTTATTACATTTTTCAAATTTTCTCCAACTGTGAAATCTGAAAAATATATCTTACTTTCTCCACCATCTTTTTTATACCCAAACAAATTATTTACTAGCTCTTTTGGATATTCTTCTTTTAAAAGTCTTGAAATATTTTCTCCCTCTTCTCTAAGCTTTCCTTTAAAGGTTTTTCCTTTTAAATAAGGTAGTCCATATTCATCATATACAATATCAAAATCTATATATCCTGGTGTTGATTTTCCACTTCCTAATATAGCTTCTGACTTAAACTCTATTTTTATTGAATATTCCTTCATTTCTCATTCTCCTTTTACATTAAATCCATTATCTCTATTGCATCAAAAAATATTGATGTTGCTTTTTTATTTTCCTCAAATAATCCTATACTTGAAACCTTATTTGATTTTAGTTTTCCTCTTATATCAAAAAACTTTTCTAATCTATAAATTGATATATATTTTTCAAACTCTTTCTTTCCTAAATTCATAGCTTCTCTTACACCTTTAACTTTATTTCTTGCAGTTTCACTATTTTTTATTTTTCTAAAAACAATATTTAAAGTTTCTAAATTTCTTACTTCATCATCTTTTGAATTTATATACAATGGTCTCATATTTAATTTTAAATCCCCTAGATTATATAACTCTTTTCTTATTTCATATAAAGACTTATCCTGTTCTCCTTGAACCATATGCCAGTCAATTAAGGATGTATCTATGCCCTTTTCTTTTATTTCTGTTTTACAGTTTTCACATAACTCTTTTGCAAACTTATATGCTTTTGAAAATGGATATCTCGCCTTTACAAAGGCTATCCCTGCTACTGCATTTAATTCTATCTCTTCTCCATCTATTTCTACTTTTTCCTCTTTTATTTTTTTTATAAATTCTTTAGTTACTTCTATCCCTATATCAGCTCGTGTTATTATTATCAATTCACCACTAGCTAGTATAATAGGTCGTATCCCTATATTTTTTTCTTCTTTTTTTAGATTATCAATTCTTTCATCTATAATACTTAAAAATGCAAACTCATAAACTTCCTTTATTCGTTCACTTAACTCATTTATATTTTTTATATATTTTTTATTATTTCCTCTATCTTTTTCTATCTCTTTCTTATATTTTTTAGAAATCTTTTTAAATCTATTCTCTATATTGTTCCCCTCTATACGGATAACAGCCATATAGGATTTATTATTTTTTTTAAATTCATCTTGCCCATCCATAAAGTAATCTTCAAAATCTTCAAATTTACCATATGCTCCTTTTGCTCTTTCAAGCTTTATTTTCACTTCCTGACTTACATATTTATTAGATACTTTATCTGTCGCTGGAAGGCCTGTAAACTGGCAATTTTCTTCAATCCCAATTGAAATTTGTCTAGTATTTTTTGAGTTTTTCTTTTTATCTAATAAACTATATAACTCCCTTACCGTCTCTACCGCATTATCTTTTTTATAATCAATCTGAGTAGCTACAAAGTAACAATCTATCCCCTCAAATTGTCTTAAAATTTTCTCACTTGTTTCTTCAATGAAATTTTTCCCTTTTTCTTCACTTTTAAATTCTAATATAATATTTTCTCTCTCTTTTATAATTGTGCTACCTTCATATTTTTTTGATATTTCCTCATAAAATTCTTCTATTAAATATTCTATTATTTTTGAAGCTCCTATACTTGCATCTAATTCATTATTCTTAAAAATAAAATCTTCCTTTTTTTCTATTCCTATTAAGACCATATAACTCATAAATAGCTCATTCCCTTCTATATTACTTTTAACTTCATAGCTTTTAATTCTTTTTTATTTATAACTATACTTTTTTTTGAATTTTTATTCCTTTTACTTTTCTTATCTCTATCCTCTTTCTATCTTTTATTAATACAAGATATAGTTTCCAAGTCCCATAGATGTCATTTTTCCAACGTTAATAACTTCTCCTGCTATCAACAGTTCTTTTGCTTTATAATTCAAATTCTCAATTTCTAATATACCCTTTATTCCACCAGTATTTAAAAGTTCTTTCTTCCTCATTGAGTACCTATTCGATGAATTCCAATTAATATTTTTTGATTTAATCTTTATCTCTACTTCATCAAAACCTTCAACTAATTTTCCTTCAAAGGCATTAAGTGCTATAAGCCTTCTTTTAATTAATTTAATTAAATCTTCCTCATTTAAATCATCTGAAATTTTCTTATTCTTTTTAAATCTAATATTTGACATTATATTTATATACTCTAGTTCATCATCTATTTGAAGCCTTTTCTTTATATATTCCTTTAGATTTTCTTTTTTTATATTCTCATTTTCTATTTTTCCATTTTCATATATGCTTTCATTTTTATAATTTTTAACCCATTTTAATTTATATTTATTTTTTTCCATTCCCTTTGCTTTTCCAACTACTTCTATTCCTTTTATTATTTGCTTTATATATGCACTTCCACTTCCAAATAAAATTATTGTAAATTTCAACTCATCATCTTTCATATATACTTCTTTTTTATCATCACATATACTTGTAAACACTGCCCCTTCTTTTTCTCCTATAAATGAAATATCTGCTTTATACTTTTTATATAAAACATTTTTTACTATACAGTCTTCATGACAAATGCAATTTTCACAGTTTCTATCATTCTTTATACAATTATTTTCTAAAAGCCCTTCCCCAATAATTCCTCTTATTGCCGAACCTTTAAACTCATTTAATTTACTTTTTTCTAAAAATTCAATATTAAAATTTAATCTAAAATAATTTATATTAAATATAAATACCACCCCCTTACCATATTTTACTATATATTGTTTTTATGTATTACAAAAAGTCCATAGTTTTTACTTCTATGGACTTCTCATATTCTTCATCTTAAATATTTAAGTATTTTGTTATATTCAATATACCATCATAGTACATTGTTACATAATCTTTTTTCTTTTCTTTTTTCATATCTTCTATTGTATTTTTTATTGCCTGCACTTTGTCTGTTATGATGTTGTCTACTCCATCATATATCATTTTTTCTGCTAGATTATCATTGTTTACTGTGAATACATGGACTTCTTTTCCTAATGCTTTAAATGCATATACTAAGCTTTGTGATATTCTTGAGCTTTCTACACTTACAAAGTCCACATTATATAAGCCTATATCTCCTGCCATTGCCAGAAGTACAAAGCCTGTTTTTAACTCTGGTGCTAGCCTTTCTGTTTCTTCTAAGGATTTATAATCTATTGATGATATTACTACATCATCTTCCATGTTGTATTTTTTTATTAACTCTACAACTTCTTCTACTAATTTATCATTATCTTTCATTGGTTTTAGTTCTATGTTTAATTTTATTTTCCCTTTACTTTCTTTTAATATTTCTTCAAGTGTTGGAATTTTTTCTCCTTTATATGCATTGCTATAGTATGAGCCCGCATCTACTTCTGAGACTTCATCTAAATCCATTTCTTTTATTTTTCTATTTGTTCCGTCTATTCTTTTTAATGTTTTATCATGGAAAAGAACAACTTCATTATCTTTTGTTGTCATTACATCTATTTCTGCATAATCTGCCCCTTCTTTTACCGCCTCTTTTACCGCTGCCATTGTATTTTCTGGAGCATTACTTGAACCTCTATGAGCTGTAATTTCAACTTCTTTGTTTATCTTTCCCCTTATATTTACACTATTAAGATTATAGATAGTTACTCCTGCAAATAAAATTACTATAATTACAGGGATTATTCTTTTTATTTTTTCTATTCTTGTATATGCTTTTTTCTCATTGTAATTTACTTTTTCTATAAACTTTCTTTCAATACAATCTTCACTTCTTAATCTATAATAAATTGATATTAAAAATTGAGTAAATAATCCTGTATATAATAAGCTTACTATTACATAAATCACTGTAAAAATTGTTATCATAAAAATTAAAAATACTTTTGCTTTAAAGGTTGTATCTCCTAGCATATTTCCTATAACTATTCCAAACAGAGTTATTCCTCCAAATAAAAGTCCTCTTAAAATTCCTATTCCAATTTCCCAAAATATTATAGAACTTAAAAGTCCAATTCTATTTTTCTTATACATTTTATAACTTTTTTTAAGTGCTTTTTTCCCACGAACCTTTTCAATTGCTATTGTAGGAATTGCTAAAATCCATCTTAGTAATAACAATATTAATACAACTATAATTATTCCATATAATATTTTTCCACCTAAAGTTTTACTTAATTCTATTGTTACAAAAGGTGGTATTGTAAATTCTTTTATAAGAGAGCTGCACATTCCCATACTAAACCATGGTCCTACAAAACCAACTATTATTATAAGTGGTATTATGCTAAAGCCTATTGTATCTTTTAAAATGTTGAAGCTATTTACTACCCCTTCTAAAAGCTTTACCTTTTCTTTTCTATGGGATTTTACCCCTATATATGTTAATGCTCCTATCTCAAAAAAGACCATTAAAAATGAAATTATAAGTAATATTCCTATACAAAATATTCCTTCCTTAGTTAAGCTAAATTTTAAAATTTCTTTATTGCTTATTACATCTACCCCTGTATTTTTTATAAAATATTCTAATATAAAATAATTTATAGGGATTAGTATAAACATAGTTAATATTCTATATGCCATTTCAAATATTACTACTTGTCCTAAATTAACTTTAAAATTCTCTAAGCTTTCTCTCATTATATTTAAAAAGGGTAGCTTATTATTTTTACTAATCTAAATCACCACCTTTAAAATTTTTCTTATTTCTTAAATTAATATTAACATATAATGTGTATTTTATAACATTTTCATTACATTATTTATAAAATATTAAGCTTTTATTTGCAACTATAGGTACAGGTTGTACTACAATCACAAACTGTTTCTGTACATGTTGTGCAGTCAAAACAATTACATCCAACTGTACATGGTGGTGAATCTGTACAAAACATATTGTTATTATTTAAAATATTATATTTATCTATTAATACCTTTGTTCCTATAACTAAAACCTCATAGTTTTTCTTCTGCTCAAAGGATGTATAATTACTAGCCTTTATTTCAAATCTATCTATCCCTACATAATCATAGTATGGTGAATAATTAAAGCTTCCTGTTGATGAATTTAAATTTACAACTCCCCCTTCTGGGATTGATGATACTGTATAAGTTACAGACGGACTTACTGAAAATGGTCCATATTGTCCACTTATTGGTGTACTTATTGGTGTTATTAACATTTCATATTCTGTACAACTTCCCCCTTCACAAGTAGGTATAGGACAAGTGCAGGTTGATGGAACTGTTGTTTTGCATATATTTATTAAATAATCCTCTACTTCCCCATCACTTGCTGGACCGTAAGACCTTGTATCCTCTTTTGTTAAGTCTCCTGTATTGCTATTTGCTAATGTATCTGTTGTTAATCTTGTTCTTATAAAGGTATACCCTTCTTTTAGCTTTGTTCCATATGGAACATTATAATTTATCACTTTTACTTGTGGTAATGTACTGCTAGCTACAGTTACGGTATAAGATTCATTTCCTTCAAAAATTCCATCATTATTTAAATCTATCCAACTGTAAAGCTTAGCTACACTTCCAGTATTATTGAATACACTTATTGTAAATGTATATGTCTTATCTAAAGTACAAATCGGATTTAATGGAAGGGTTACCCCATCATCTACATCTCCTGTTGCTGTACTGTTTTGAAGTCCATCTTGTTCACTAGTTTCACTATTTCCAATTTTAATAGTGCTAAAAATCGCATGTCTTGGTCCATTATTCTCTAGAAGAGTTCTGTAATTATTCTTTTTAAAAATATTACTTGTATTTGGAGCGTCTCCAAAATCTATTAATAATTTAGCAAGTGAGCAACTAAATCCATCATTAAAGTTAGATATCTGTGCTTCTGAAAAAAAACTTCCTATAGCTACTCCACCTACTATCGGAGTTTTTATTCTATATACATTCCCTGTTCCATTATTTATAAAATAAAGATTTCCATCACCATCTGAAAAAGCCGCCCCATATCCACCTCCTGGAACTCCTGATAAAGGGAAATTTACTTTAGCTCCAGTCCTTGGATTAATTCTAACTAAGTTACTTCCTGAAATTGCATATAAAAAATTATCTGTATTATATGTCCAGTCTACAAAATTAGGTGTTCCTATTGCAGTTCCAAAATTACTTGTTTCAAGATTAAAATTAACAGGGTCAACTAATTGTCCATAAGTCGCTTTATTCTGATCTGATAAATCTATTACATAGTATCTACTCCCATTTGCTGCAACTATATACATATACCCATCTGGTGATATAGCTCCTACATTGTATCCTGCATTAGGTAGATTATTTACAATACCTATCTGTGTCATTGTTTTATCACTTTGAATTCTATATAAAATATTATTATCCATAATATATCCAAAATTATCTTTTGGATTGTATCCTGCTGCATTAAAGGTAATAGTATTTGATAAACTTCCTAAATTAACTGTATTCCCTGTTACAAGATTTATTTTATAAAGGTTTGATGGACTATCTGCTACTTGATATGCAACAAAATCACATACAAACTGATTTTCACCTATGCTATGTCCAAAGTTATTTCCTCCAAAAGATGTATTACTGTTTATTTGAGCTTGTGTTATTGATATAGCTTTAAACCTTGGTGTGTTTGAATAATTAAAACCATTTGGTTGCGTAAATATTGTTGGTGGACATGATGCATTAGTTGTTGTTACTGTTTCATAAACTCTATATGTTCCTGGTATTGTAATATTTGAAAAGGTATATACTCCACTTCCATTTGTGTTTCCTTGTATACAAATCCCATTTAAATATAATACTACACGTACACCTGATATTCCTGGCTCTCCAGCATTTAAAACACCATTTTTATTAATATCATTAAAAATTGTTCCTGTTATTGTACTTGGCATATTTCATTTCCCCTTATCTTAAAATATGATTTTTAGTATCAATCAAGAAATATTTTTTAGCCTTTTTATTATAAAATAAGTAATATGGTATACATCTAACCTTAAGCTTTCCAAGTAAAACTAAATTATCATCTATTCCTACTGGATTATATATGATACTTGCATAATGGTTTATCTTTCTTTCATTACAACAACTGTCATCAAAAAATTTATCTAAACACACTATTTTAGGAAAGCATTTTACTGAGTCTATTAACTTTCTTATATTACAAAGCCTTGTATTCAAATTGCACATTAAAGAATTAAATAGATTTGTTTTTAATACTGGATCTTTAATTTGTGCTATAGAATTTAATATATTACAATCTACAATCTTTTCTATTGCTCTTGTTATATTTTTTTCTGATTCAATCATTGAACTTAAAGAATCATACATATCATTACACCTACATCTCATCTAACCTTCCTCCTTTTTATATTTAAAAAGGCTAAAAAAATTAGCCTTTTACTCTTTATTTTAACAATTTATGCTACATGGATTTATATTCTTGTCTGCTGCATACTTTTTAGCTGCTGCTGTAATTAAAGCTGCTGCTGAAGCTTCCTTGCTTGCATATGCTGGTAATATTGAATTTAATAAATCTAATTTTCCAGCTGGCGTTGTTTGTGCAGTTATAAGTGCCACAACCCCATTTGTCGTATCTCCAAAATATTTTGCCATACAATCTAATATTCCTGCTTCTGCTTCAACAATTGCTTGAATAGATGTACTATCTGTAATTGTAGTTGGTACTACTGGATATGCCATTTTAAAATCACTCCTTTATAATTTATTTGCCACAAGCTGAACAACTTGTACCAGTCTGACTTTCATTTACACCTGTTGCTATATTTTTATCTACTACTATAAGACTTGATAATGAATTAACTACTTTAGCCATAGAACATTCCTTACAAGAAATACTGTTTAAAACTTGACTCATTAAACTTAATCTATCTGCTGCACTAGTTGTTGTGTCTGCAAGTATTGGTGTAACAAAATCATTACAAAGAATTTGATTTAAATCTTGAAGAAGACTTGCTTCTGATACAACTATTAAATCAACTGACTCTGCAAATGTTAAATCTGGAATTGAAATTGGATAAGCCATATTAATTTCCTCCTTAGCTTTTTATAATATATTGTATAAAATCACCTCTATTTTTGTGCAAAAAAAAAGATAAATGTCATAATTTATCTTTTTACTCACCTATCATTTTTTTATATTCTTTAAAACTTACATATTCTCCCCCCATACTTTCTAAATGATCTGTATGGAACTGACAATCTATAAACTTAAATTTATTTTCTTCTAATATTTTTGCTAAATATATTAAAGCTATCTTAGAGCCATTTGGAATTTTTGAAAACATACTTTCACCAAAGAAGCATTTATGGATTACAACTCCATAAATTCCACCAACTAACTTTCCTTCTTTTAGAACTTCTACACTTAAAGCAAAACCTTTTTTATGTAAATTTATATAAGCTTCCTTCATTTCTTCTGTTATCCAAGTTCCCTCTGCTTTTTCACGAAGTTCCTTACATGCTGATATTACACCTTCAAAATCTTTATTTACATTAACAGTAAAATCTTTTTTATTTAAGACTCTTCTCATAGATTTTGATATTCTAATATTTTCTGGTCTTATAATATATCTTTCCTTAGGGCACCACCAAAGTATAGGCTCATCTTCATTAAACCATGGAAAAATTCCATTTTCATAAGCTAAGATAAGTCTCTCCGCTGATAAATCTCCTCCAACTGCTAAAAGCCCATCTTCTTCTGCCATTTCAGGCATAGGAAAAGATATTTCTCTTTCATCTAATCTATATACTGGCATTTTCACTTTCCTTCTTTCTAAAAAAAGGCTGTAATTTTAAAACAGCCTTTAGTAAAATTCTCATTCTATTATACCTTTATTTTTAATGTCTGCCTATAACATCCACCTAATTCTTTAAACCTCTGATTTATAGCCTCTATCCTTTTAATTTTAAATTTCATTACATATAAATTTACTTCTAGCTTTTCAAGCATTTCTTTACTTATCCTACGTTTTTTTATTATTTCAAAGTATTCTTCCCCTTTAAATTCTACCTCTTCAATTTCTCCATCTATCTGCAAACCACAAAGCTTATTAAAGCCTTCAAAATCATTGTATATAGCTATCCCTGCATTTTTATTTTTATAAAGATTTGCAAATTTTACGCCACCTTCTGAAATAAAGTATAAATTCCCTTTATAAAATATATATTCTAAAGGCGTTGCTCTTTGAGATTTTCCGTCCCCTGTTGATAAGACACACATATGCTTTTTCTCTATAAAATCAAAAATTATTTCTGCTACTATATTTTTATCTAAAACCTTTCTTCTTAGTTCAATTTGCCTTTTTATTTCTAAACCAATTTCTACAACTGATTTTTCATTATAAAGGTTTAAATCTCCAAATGGTATATTAAGTCCTAGCTTTGCACTTATTTTTTCACAAAAAAATTTTAATCCCTTATAATCTTTTTCTGATAGTTCTTTTTCTTTTATTTCTCCATACAAAGAAGCCTTCATCACAAAGGCTCCCTTTAATTTTTCTTCCATTCTATCTAAGTAACTAAGCCCTTTTTCTCCTATCATATTTATAGCACAAGCATATACTTTCTTTTTCTTGAGCCATGCTTCATTTTCATCTACAAACTTTTCTATAGATGGTAATAGCCTTTCTATATATACTGGAGAGATGAATATAAAGTTATCATAAATATCTTTGTATTCTTCTTTAAAATCCTTTGGCTTTATACTTTTAGAATATCCTATTATTTTTTCTAAAATATGGACTATCTTTTCTGTACTTCCATATTTGCTATCATAAATTATTAAATTATACACGAATGTTCCACTCCCATTAAAATTCTTTCTATCAATGTATTCTTTTTTATTTTTTATGATATTAATTTTAGTTTTCTCCATGAAGAGTTTTATAAATTCCTTCTTTCATTAGAAGTTCCTTGTGAGTTCCTCTTTCTTCAATTCCATTTTCACTTAAGACAATTATTTCATCTGCATTTTTAATAGTTGTTAATCTATGAGCTACTATTAAATTTGTTCTATCCTTGCTTAACTCTTCTAAGGATTCTTGAATTTCTCTTTCCGTTACATTATCAAGTGCAGAGGTTGCTTCATCTAAAATTATTATTGGTGGGTTTTTAAGAAAAATTCTTGCTATTGAAATTCTTTGCTTTTGTCCTCCTGATAATTTAACACCTCTTTCTCCTATAAAGGTTTCATATCCTTCCTCAAGACTGGTTATAAAATCATGAATTCTAGCTTTTTTACAAGCCTCTATCACTTCTTCATCACTTGCTTTTCCTTTTCCAACTAAGATATTTTCCTTTATTGTTCCTGTAAATAAAAATACATCTTGTGCAACTATTCCTATATTTTTTCTTAAAGATTCTAATGATACTTCTTTTATATCTACATCATCAATTTTTATAGAGCCCTTATCATAGTCAAAGAATCTTGGTATTAAATTACAAAGTGTAGTTTTTCCTCCACCTGAAGGTCCAACTAAGGCTATAGTTTTTCCTTTTTCTATATCTAAGCTTAAATTATCTAAAACCTTCTTTTTATCTTCATAAGTAAAAGATACATTTTCTATTTTTATATGGCCTTTTACATTTTTAAGCTCTTTTGGATTTTCCACTTCTTTTTCTTCTTCAATCTCCATTATTTCCATAAATCTTACAAAGCCTGTTTTTCCAAGTTCAAACTGCTCTGTAAAATTCACTAGCTTTTTAATTGGTTGTATAAACATTTTCACATATAAAAGGTAGGCTGCAAAATCACCTAAAGATATCTTTCCTATATAAGTAAAATATCCTCCAATTATTAAAACTACAAGCTCTAAAATATCAATTCCAAAAAGTATTCCTGAAAAGAATACAGACATAGCCTTTAAGGCTTCATTTCTTGCTTTTTTAAATACATTATTTTCGGTTTTAAACTTCTCCATTTCAGTATCATAATTGCAAAAAGCCTTAGTTACACGTACTCCCGAAATACTATTTTCTAAGCTAGCATTAACATCTCCAACAGCTACTCTTGATTCTAAAAACTTTTCACTCATCTTTTTTCTTTTCATTATTGCAAATAATAATACAAATGGAAGTATGCAAAAGATTATTAAAGTAAGCTCTAAATTTATTCCAATTAATATAAAGAATGACCCTACTAAAAGAATAACTGATATAAAAATATCCTCTGGTCCATGATGTGCAAGCTCTGAAACTTCCATTAAATCATTTATTATTCTTGACATAATTACACCAATCTTATTATCACTGAAATAAGAATTTGGAAGCTTTTGAAGGTGTGAGAAAACCTCTTCTCTCATATCTCCTTGCATATTAACTCCTAAAATATGACCATAATATTGCATAAAATAGTTAAGTCCCATCTTAACTACAAATATTAAAAATAAAGTTATTCCAAATACTACAAGCATTCTTGTATCCTTATTTGGAACAACTTCATCAATAATGCTTCTACTTATCATAGGATAAGCTAAATCACATAATGCAACTATAAAAGCTGCAAGTAAATCAAGTATAAATAGCCTTTTATACGGCTTATAATACTTTATAAATTTCTTCATCATAAATTTCCCCCCTCGTTCCCTTATTTTTAATTACAAATTATACCATTTATATTTTGAATTTACAATAGACTTTTACTACATTCAAAAGTAATAAAAGCTATAAGAACTTATCTCGTCTTATAGCTTTACTTAACTAAAATCTCTTCAAAATTTATTTTTATATTATTCATTTCAATACTATCTTCTAATACATATAAAGAATCTACCGTATGATATATTTTATAATGTGAATATACTTGTTCTATACCATCTCTTCCCCATAACTTACTTATATCTTTTCCTTTTAATATAGTTCTATTACTCCAATCTTGCATGCAGTATCCAAGCCAGTACATTCTTTCTTTCTCATACTCTTTATCTTCTTTTTTATACTCTATTTTCTTTACATTATTTTCTTCTAAAAACTCTTCCATATAATAATATGGACTTTGTGAGTACCATTGTCCTCTATATTCTTCTATTCCTATTTTATAATTACTTTCTAAAGCTTTTAATAAAAAATCAATAGGTTCTAAATTATATTCAACAGATGCCTTAAAGAACCTTCCTAAATGTCTACAAGCTATAACTGTTTCCTTCAACTGCATCCTCCTTTCCTAGTTCATCAAAATATTTCCCTACATTACCATATTTTTTTCTAATGAATTTCATTTTCTCTTTCATTATTGATTTTTTTAATTTTATTTCACTTGAATAATACTCTTTGTCTACATCATCAAGCTCTATACTTTCAATAAATTTTATAGCTTCAATAGCTTTTTTACTTCTTAAATTATATTGAATATCTAAATCCATAGAGTTTAAAGATTGAATACAATGATCCAGTGTTATTGTATTTTCAAAAAACATATTCATCGTATCAAACATTCTATCATCTGCTGTAGGTCCAAGTATTACATCATATTTATTTAAATCCTTGTACTTTTCTTCTAAATATTTTCTAAGCTCCTCATTATCAATAAGCCCTCTATTATAAGCAATAAATAATATCCAATTAATATCTAAATCAAAAGTTAATGATTCTAGCCTCTCAGTATTTAATATATATTTATTTACTAAAGCTTCTTTATCTACCTTTCTCGTTGACCAGCTTTTTGCCATTTCAATATTCGTAGTTGCATAAAAACCAATTCCAAAATCACTAAATTTTCTCCCACCATCATATCTTGGATTATCTATTTTCTTATCACTTCCATGATAAATTATTAACTTCATCTTTCTCACCTGCCTAGTATCTTTATTTTAAATTATACCATAGTTTATAGTTTTCTATTCTATCTTCTAATACTTAATCTCTCAATCTCTCTCATTGATTTAAAAATTTCCTATCAAAAGTAAAACTTGCCCTAAACTCAGGGCAGGTTTTATTTTTTAATTTTCTTTAAGCACTTTTTCTTTTAAAATTCCTATTTTCTTAAACTTTTAATATCTTCAACTATTAATTCAGGTTTTAAGTGATATCTTTCATAAAGTTCATTTATAGGAGTTCCATCTGTAAATTCTTTAGTTGCTCCATAGTTTAGAACCTTCATTTCTTTATCTCCATAGAATCTAGTTATTTTTTCACCAAATCCACCATCTAAGATACCATCTTCTAATGTTATTACTACATCATGGTCTTTAGTTAAATCTT
>NZ_JBOFRG010000111.1:0-2120 GCF_051650885.1 Clostridium sp. | reverse complement strand
AGTATAGTTTTCCATGCTGAGTCATAATCATGTACTTTTTTCCTCTTCAAAAGTTTCACCTCCAAGTCATCTTTAGTAATATCTATTACCTTAATTATATTAAAATATGCAGTAAGTATCAATTATTTTCTGTTAAACTTGACTCCTCTCACTCAAAAGTTATCTAATACTAGAACATCCCTAACTAAAAAAATAAAAAGTAGCTCCAATCAATTTTAGAAGCTACTTTCCATTTATTTACTTTATTTGCCCGGGGTTCTTCATAGCCATCAACCTAACATTTCCTAAATTTGGATTAATGCTATAATGTAATAAATTTAAATATAGGATAGGAAATTAAAATATGCACAAAAGATTAAAAAAATTAATTAAGAATACAAATGAACTTTTTACAGATGAAAATATAAATCAACTAGCAAGAAAAACTGGTTTTGTAAAAAGAAATAGTAAGTTAGATGCAGAATCATTTTTAGCATTTAATATATTTAAAAGCAATGATTTATGTAGTAAATCATTGAATACACTTTGTGGTCGATTAGCAGCTACATATAATATAAATATATCTCCGCAAGCTTTAAACTCTCGATTTAATGAAAATGCGGTTGAATTTATGAAAAAAACTTTTCTTGAAACTATGATTAAACAAAGTAATGTACTTCAAAATCAAATATCTAACTTAGCATTTAAAAGAATAATTTTAACAGATGCAACAAGCTATAAATTACCTGATAAACTTATAGATGAATATATAGGAACCGGCGGTTCGGGAAGTGGAGCAGGAATAAAAATACAACTTCAATATGATATTTTAAGTGGAAATTTTTTAACATGCGATCCATTTAAAGGCACTTTTAATGATTGTAATTACTTGGAGACTATGGAACAAGACACTTTAAAAGGCGATCTTAGACTATCTGATCTAGGTTACTTCAAATTAGGTCATTTAAACGAGATTCATAATAAAGAGGCTTTTTATATATCAAAGATTAAAAGTACAACTAATTTATATACTAAAGAGCCTTACATAGATAAGTTTAAAGATAATAGACAAAAAGATTTTAGGTATAAAAAAATAGATATCCTTGAAATTGTAAAACCCCTAAAGCATGGAGAAACAATTGAACTCAAAGATATCTACATTGGTTCCAAAAAGGAACTCAAAAACAGATTAATTATAACTAAACTTACTGAAAAAAACAAGTCTAAAAGAGTAAAAAAACAAATAAATGATTTAAGAGCTGATCGTAGAAAGCTTAATGAAAGGAATGTAGCTTGGACTGGTGTAAATGCTTATATAACAAACATTTCAAGTGATGTAGTGGCTACAGATCAAGTACATGAAATTTATAGTTTGAGGTGGCAAATTGAAATAATGTTCAAAGTTTGGAAATCAATTTTTAACATTACAGCCGTAAAGAATATAAAAAAAGAGCGCTTTAAATGTTTTTTATATGGTAGATTAATAAGTTTAATCTTAGCATCTCAAATAGTTTTCACAGCGAAAGAAATCACGAACGCTGAAAGCGGAAAAGATATTAGTATTTTAAAATCATTCAATTTAGTTAATGAATATTTTTATACTGTTACTAAGAATATATTCAAATCAGAATTGAATAAAATGTCATTTTTAAATAGCGTAATTCAAACTCTCCAACGCTTAGGAACCAAATCAATTCGGAATGGTCGAACACAAGTCTTCGAAATAATAGAATCTCTAAAAATATCTGAAAATGAGCTTGAAAAAATGGCAATATAATCAAGGGGATTAATTGATTAACATACAAAATTTAGGGTTTAATTCTAATATCTTTATTTAAGGTCGCATAATTTTAAGAAAAGTGAAAATGAAGATAGAAATAGAACAAATATTTTTTTCCAATTCTGATATTTGTGGTATTCCTACCTAATTTATAATATTTGTAATTCTTAGCTTTATGGCTATGCCGGGGTTAGTGCTGGGCACTTTAGGTCCCAGTTGCTCCTATATTTCTATAGTATCTTTATCTCCTGCTCTTAATTTTCTAACTATTTCAATATCTATCTCCATTTTTTTAGCTATAGTATCATCATCTAATATATCTAAAAGATTTTTTGCAAGTTCAATTTGTTTTAATTTTAAT
>NZ_JBOFRG010000110.1:0-4655 GCF_051650885.1 Clostridium sp. | reverse complement strand
ATTAAAGACTGCTGAAAAACTAGAAATGCCATTAGAAATAAATATAAATGGATTAAAAAAAGGAAAAATGAAAACTTCACGTGGAGAAAGATATATGTATCCAATGCAAGAATTTTGGGAATTATCAAAAGAGTATGATGTACAAAGACTTATAGGAATAGATGCCCATAGTCCAAAAGATTTAGAAGACTTAGAAAAAGGAAAGAAATTTGCAAAAGAATTAGATTTAGATTGGATTGAAAAGCTTGATTTTAATTAAAAATTTAAAATTAAGAATGTAGAATTAGGGGATTTGCAAGCAAATCAAAAGGAGGTAGCCAAGCTACTTCCTTTTTTAGTGTTTTGCAGTTTTTATTTATAGAATTTTGAATTCTAATTTAAATCAACATATCTATCATAAACATAACCTGTTTCACCATCAACGCTTACATGGTAGTAAGCTCTGTCTTTTCCAAGAATGGAAACAGTAGTCCCATTTTCTAAATGCTCAACTTCACCAGTGTGACTTCCAGGAGAACTATGTAAGATAACTTCTTTTGTATGACTGTCAAAATGAATAGTACCAGTTTCACCAGTTTCTTTAGGTTGTGGTGAGGCATGATGTACTGGTTCATCATTTGATGTTGCATAAGATTCATTTAAAGAACTATCTTTAGACTGAGTAGTATCTGATGTATCTGATTTAATTACATGTGTTGTAGAAGTAGTGGCAGATGAATTATCATTTGGTGCAACTGACTTAACTACAGATTTTGTAGAAGTATCTTTTGATACAGTATCTTTTGATGTAACTGAATTAGTTGTAGACTCTGAAGAGTTTTGTGGTTTAACAGGTGTTTTTGGTATTTGCTTGTGTATTGCCTGTGTTGTAGAAGCTGTATTTGCAACAGAATTCATTTCAGGATTACTAGATGAACCAAAAATTGCTGATATGAATATAAAGAATGCAAAGAATGTAATAATTCCTATTAAAATTGATGAAATTTTTCTAAATGGTTTTTTCTTAATTAATATAATTAGTCCTATAGGCCAAAGAAAAATTAATAATAGAATAGATAAGATTTTGTTTTTTGTAGACATATAAAGTCCCCCTTTATTTAATTATTACCGAAGGTAATAATATCATTTTCAAAAAGAGAAAATGTTAACTAGAAGTTAAATTAAAGTGAAAAGAGGGACATATTTTTGTATAAAAAGATAAAAACTAATTAATACCAAATTTTATTTTCATTTTATTGAATAAAAGTCCATTTCTGATAAATAAGATTCCACCTATAAATAATGCAATGGCTATTCCTATATAAAAGCTTCCTAAGTAATTTAGGTTTATTATATTTAGGTATCTTAAGCCTATGCTTAATGAAATCATTATTATCATTATGATATAGCTTTTTACATCAAAGAATGAAAATGGACAATGCTTTTCTAAAGAGCTTGTCATTATTCTTTTTGCATGTTTTATTGTTAGATTTTTAAATATGAAGAAGTAAAAAATAGCTAAAGTTATAAGTATTATTACCCCATCAATTATATAATCTATAGTAGTAGCGTCTAGAATGCTTTCTTTACCAATTAAAAAAACTCTTATAGCAGCAAAAAGCCAAACTAAACCACCAAGGAAAAGAACAACTGGTTTTTTAACACTAAAATATTTCATAAAAATCACCTCTCTTCATTATATTATAAATTTAAATAAAGTGGAAATAATAAATAAAAAATATTATAAAAGAAAGAGTATTAGTTAGAGGAGCTGAAAGTGTATTCATAAAATGAAAATGGGGTAAATGCTATAATTAGAGTGAAAGAAAAGATATTTAAATAAATTATGGAAAATAGAAAAAGAAAATTATAAATAATTAATAAAAAAATAAAATTTAGTTAAACATAATGATATAAGTGTGATGAAAATCACAGTTAAATTTTATGGAATTAGATATCGTATTATTATAGAGATAGATAAAAATTTATCAAAGATTTATTAAATGAAAGTAGGTATTCGTATGAAGAAAGTACAGTCAACTTGTAATTACTGCTCGATTGCATGTAATTTAGATTTTTACGTAGAGGATGAAAAGATAGTTAAAATAATTCCAACTAAAGGACATCCAATAAATAAAGGATTTAGTTGTATAAAAGGATTAAGCTTAGATAAGCAAAATACTATGTTTAAACCAAATGGTCCTAAAGTAAAAAATAAAGATGGTGTTTTAGAAAATGTTTCTTGGGATACTGCTTTCAATGAAACAGCTAAAAGAATAAAGGAAGTTCAAGAGAAGTATGGAAAAGAAAGCTTTGCATTTATAAGTACAGGGCAACTTGATACTACTGAAATGGCATTAATAGGACATATAGGAAGAACATATTTAGGTGGAAATGGAGATGGAAATACAAGACTTTGTATGGCAACTTCTGTTGTAGCACATAAGCAAAGCTTTGGATTTGATGCACCACCATATGCACTAAAAGATTTAGAACTTTCAGATACAATCTTTTTAATAGGAGCAAACCCAGTAGTTGCACATCCTATTATATGGGGAAAAATTAAGGATAATAAAGATGCTAAGGTTATAGTTATAGATCCAAGAAAATCAGAAACAGCTAAAAATGCAGACATTTGGGTTGATATAAAACCAAAGGCAGATTTAACACTTTTATATACAATAGCGAACACATTAATAGAGAAAGATTACATAGATAAAGAATTTATAGAAAACCATGTTGATGGCTTTGAAGATTTTAAAGCATTTGTACAGGACTTTACATTAGATAATGTTTTTGAAAAGACTGGAATAAGTAAAGAAAGAGTTTTAGAACTTGTAGATTTAATTCATAATGGAAAGAGAGTTTCTTTCTGGTGGACTATGGGAGTAAACCAAAGTTATCAAGCAGTTAGAACAGCACAAGGAATAATAAACCTAGCTCTTATAACAGGAAATATTGGAAAGCCTGGAACTGGTGCAAACTCAATTACAGGTCAATGTAATGCAATGGGTTCAAGATTATTTAGTAATACAACAGGTCTTTATGCAGGTGGAGATTATGGAAATGAAGCTGAGCGTGAAAAGGTAGCTAAAGCTTTGAAAATTGATAAAGATATGCTTCCAACAAAGCCAACAATTCCATACAACATGATAATTGAAAAAGCAATTCAAGGGGAAATAAAAGCTCTTTGGATAGTTGCAACAAATCCACTTCATTCATGGACTAACAATGAAACATTTAGAAAGGCTATAGAAAACTTAGACCTTTTAATAGTTCAAGATATATATGATGATACAGATACAGCAGTATATGCAGACGTAATGTTACCAGTTACATCAACACTTAAAAAAGAAGGATTCTTAATAAATACTGAAAGAAGACTTACAGGACTTAGTCCAGTATTAAAGAAAACTGAAAATGAAAAAGATGATTATGATGTTTTCTTAGGAGTAGGAAGAGCACTTGGAATGACTAGTGAATTAGATGTATGGGAAACTAAAGAAAGTGCATTTAATATGTTAAGAGCTTGTACAAAAGGTTTACCATGTGATTTTACAGGAGTAAATTATAATGATTTAATGGAGTCTAATGGAATCCAATGGCCACTTAAAGAAGGTGAAACTTTAGAGTCAGACGAAAGAAGACTTTATGAAGATAAAAAATTCTATCATCCAAATGGAAAAGCTAAGCTTTTATTTGAAGATATAGCTATAAATCCAGTAGGTGTAAATGAAGAGTACCCATATGCATTTAATACTGGAAGAGGAACTGTAGGACAGTGGCATACACAAACTAGAACAAGAGAGATAGCATTTACAAATCATGTTGTTGAAAGTGAAGCATATGTTTATGTAAATAATAATGATGCAAGTAAGCTTGGAATAAAAACTAATGATTATATAAATGTTAAATCAGTAAATGGAAATACTTCTAAATTCTTAGCTAAAGTAACTAAGGATGTTAAAGAAGGAGAATTATATGCACCTATGCATTATATAGAAACTAACAACTTAACTCCATCAGTATATGATACTTATTCAAAAGAGCCATCATATAAAACATGTGCAGTTAAAATAGAAACTATAAAGTAGATTGGGGAAAGCTTATGAAAAGAATTAAAATAGATAGAAATAAATGTATTGGTTGTTTAACTTGTACTTCAGCTTGTATAGTATCTCATGATACTGAAGAAACTAGAAGTAGAGTTGTTATAGACAGTGAAGGAAAATATGCACCAATATTCTGTAGACACTGTGAAAAGCCAGAATGTGTATTTACTTGCATGACAGGAGCTATGCATAAGGATAAAGAAACAGGATATGTTCAATATGATAAAGATAGATGTGCTAGTTGTTATATGTGTATAATGGCTTGTCCGTATGGCGTATTAAAAGCTGACGATAGAACTAAAAAAGAAATTATGAAGTGTGATATGTGTGTTTCATGTGAAGAAAAGACACCTCAATGTGTAGCTAAATGTCCAATGGCAGCAATAACACTTGGGGAGGTTGAAGATTAATGAGATATGTAGTAATAGGAGCATCAGCAGCAGGAATTAGTGGTGCAAAAACTTTAAGAGAATTAGATAAAGATGCAGAAATAGTTTTAATTTCAAAGGATGAATATGTGTATTCAAGATGTATTCTTCACCACTATATTGAAGGAATAAGAAA
>NZ_JBOFRG010000109.1:0-6744 GCF_051650885.1 Clostridium sp. | reverse complement strand
AGCGTTCGTCCTGAGCCAGGATCAAACTCTCAATAAAAAGTTTAATCTTAAATTGCTCATAAAACTTACTAATAAAAGAATTGCTGGTTTAAGTTTGTTTATATATTAATCTGTTCAATTTTCAAAGACCATTTTGTTTCAATCGCTTTTGGCGACTTGTTTATCTTACCACTTAAAGATTTTTCTGTCAACATATTTTTTAATATGTTTTTCAATTTCTTTTAGTGTGTCTCTCGTTCAAGAGCTTGTCTTGCTTCAAGCGACTCACTTATAATATCATCTATATCAGTTCTATTTTCTTCATTTTTTAGTATTTAAGCAAATTAATCCACTTATACTCTATTTTAATATTATTTACACCTGTTTTTATGTAATGACACACTAGGTTATGTTTAATGTTATTTTTCTTCTTTTCTTCATATTTTATCTACTTTTATCCATATATATATTAATCTAACTCTCCAAATTCTTTTATAAGTTTAAAAAATAAAATAAAAATACCTCCTTCATAGCGATGCTTATTTCTTAAACTATCTACTATAAAAGAAGTATTTTAAACTTATACTAAATATTTATTTTTTTATTATCTCTATCATACCATCATCTATTTTAAAAATCTTAGTTGCTACTTCTGCCATCTCTAAGTTATGTGTCACCATAATTATAGTTTTTCCTTCCTTATTAAGACTTTTAAAAATATTTATAACTTCTTCACTTGTTTGTTTATCTAATGCTCCTGTTGGTTCATCTGCTAATATTATATTAGGGTTATTCACAAGAGCTCTTCCTATTGCTGCTCTTTGACATTGTCCACCTGATAATTTGCTAGGCTTCTTTTTAAGTTGATCTTCAATCTTTAACTTTTCACTAACTTCTATTACTCTTTTTTTAATCTCGCTTCTTTTTACCTTTGCATATTCTAATGGAATTTTTATATTATCATAAATTGTATAATCCTTAAGCAATGCAAAACTTTGTACAACAAATCCAAACTCTTTATTTCTTAGTGCTGCCATTTCATTATTATTACATTCAGATATTTCCTTACCATTTAAATAATACTCACCACTTGTTTTTTTATCTAAACAACCTATTATATTTAAAAGAGTTGATTTCCCTGACCCTGATGGTCCTATAATTGCAACAAAATCTCCCTTATTTATCTCTAGTGAAACACCCTTCAGTGCTTTAAAGTTATCTTTAAAAACTTTTTCAAGCTCTACTATCTTTATTAAAAATTCCAAAATACTATTCCCCCTTAAATTCTTCTGAAAGTCTAACAGATTTTAATTTTATAATTGGTATTAGACATAATGCTAAGCTGTAAATTGCTAAAATTAAAGCTACCATTTGGAATACCTTTATATTATTAGCAAGTCCAAGCATCATAACTATAATCAAAGCACTTCCATTTATAATTATTATTTCAAAGATATTTCTTATCACTATATCTCTATCCTTAGCACCAGCCATTATATGAACAGCATATTCTTTAGAATTCTTAGATATTTTAAGCATAAAAATCACTAGATATGATATTGAAATAAATATACTTATAATACTTAATGTTAATTTATTTAAATTTTCTTCAAATGACATCCACTGCTTATAATTTTCAACTAAAATCTTATTATTGTATATATCTAAATCTAAGCCTAGCTTTTTTCCTTGCTCCTTTATCTCTGATACTAAACTTCCTATTTTAGTATCATCTATTTCTAATAAAGTGTATCTGCCTATATTATAATTTAAATCTGTTTCATTAGCTAAAGTAAGAATTAATTTATCTGTAGAAACCATTGAGCCAGGATCAAAATATTCTCCATTTGCTATATAATTTCCTCTTTCCATAAATCCTACAACTCTATAATCTGTATACTCATCTTTTATTAAGTCTCCTATTTTAAAGATTCCTCTATAGTCAGCTCCTAAAATACAAGGAACTTCTTCTTCACTAATATATTTAAACGCTTCTAAATTTCCTTCTGATAATTTTATATTTAACTTTTCAAACACTTCTTTATTGCTAATAACCTGTGATAGTATTGCTTTACCTTCCTTATCAAAATCAAAATATAAACTTTTCAAAAAACTATCTTCAAAACCTTTTAATTCTGGTGTTTCATCTACAATTATCGCTCCTATACCAGTATAAATAGGGCTATAATTCTTTGCTAACCATTTTAAAAATTTATCTATCCCCTCAGTCGCCATATCTGCTGATATATTTTTATCTACAATTTTTAATATATTATTGTCACCTAAATTTTTATATACTTTTGTTGTTTGAAAATTTTTAGTGGTTATAATTTCTAATGTTTTACTTAATAATTGAATTCCAAATACTAATTGTATAAGGATTAATATATTTAAAATTTTGAAATTCACTATATTCTTTATTGCATACCTTAAGTTTAAAATTTTAATCGCCCCCTTTCATACCAATAGATGCTTCTCTTCTTACAGCTTTTACACATGGTATTACGGATAAGATTAATGAAATACTTAATACTACTATTGTTAATAGTCCAATCACTTCTAAATTAATATCAAAGGCAAATCTTGAAAACATTTTATTTAATTCATTTTTTAATAACATTTGGATTAAAACAGCTAATCCCATACTTACTATACTTAATTTTAAATTCTTTAAAATTATAAATTTAATAATATCTAAATTTTTAGCACCTAATGCTTTTCTTATACTAATCTCTACTGATAATTCTGATAGCCAAATAACTCCAACTATACATATGTTTAAAACTCCAATAATTCCTACTGTATAAAGTATTTTCATAAATGGCTGTACTACATCTTTTATTTCATCATCCTCATATATCTCTGCTTTTTCTACTACCTTTGTGTTGTATTTCTTTTCTAAATCATTAATTATGTTTTTAGTAGTTTCCTCCGATGCTCCAATTTTCCATTGTCCTCTTGAATCAGATTCATATTCTGGTAATGCCTTCATACTTATAATAAACATTTCATCATAAGCACTTGTTCCATTTCCTATAATTCCACTAACTTCAAAAGGTTTTCCTTCTACATCAAAATATTCAATACCATTCTTTTCATAAATACTATCTTTAACCTTTGTTCCAACTAAAATAGTATTTTTTCCATTTACAATTTCATCAATACTCAAGTCACTACCTTGTACATCAAGATTATTCTTTGCTATAGGATAATTATGATATATTGCTTTTCCAAAAACAGTATCTATTGTTCTAACAACTGGTACAGGGTTAAACTCAATATAAACATCATTATATTTTTCTGCTACTTCAATAACCTCTTTAAATTTTATAATTTTTTCACCTTCAAAATTGAAATTTATAGTATCTCCTAAAAATAATCCATTTTTATTTTTTATATTTTCTAATTCTAATTTACTTATAGTAATACATATTGACATCGCAAAAATTATTAATGAAAATATTACTACAATATACTTCTCCTTCCCTCTCATTAACCATCCCCCAATATTAATACAACTAAACAAATATTATAAATTTGTTTAGTTGCAATTTTATAACCTAATTATGAAATAAATTCGTATACGTTCTAGATGCTGTTTCGTTCACAAGCCCATGTGATGCTTGTATTGCATGGCCACCCTCTCTTACAATCGTCGCTGTCAATACCTTATCATATCCTGCTTTATCTGCTCCTGGTCCGATTTTATACCCCTGCTTATTTACAATTTCTACATAAGATCTTAAAGTTCGATCTCCTTGACCTTTTATTCTATCTGTTCTTGCGGCTGCATAAACATTATAACTATTTTTTCCTCCTTCACAGTATCCAGACCAAGCATCTTTTCCACTCCACCCATTGACCGTTGCTGATTTTGCTGCGAATGCAACAGTACTACTTGCAGCTACTATTATTAGTCCCCCTAATAATACTTTTATTTTACTCATCTCAAAAGCCCCCTTCTTTTTTATTGTTGATTTCTCTTTCATTATACATATCGGGGGGGGAAATGTAAACCTTTTTTTTATAATTATGTAAAATATTTCTATTTAATTCCATTAGTTATATACAAAAAAGCCAGTTTTGTAAATTGAAAAAGTAACTTCCGTTAATTCATATTATTTTATCTAACCTGTCTAACCTGAAGTTAGTTTTGCAAAGTAATGGACATAATCACCAATGATGCTTATTTTAAAGTGTCGCTTGGAGGAATAATTATGACAAATATAAAAGACCAAAAATTAGATTTTATCTAACTTTTGGTCTTCAATTTTTTTACGTTTCTGTACATAAATAATTATTAGATTCCTTACATCTTTACGCTATATTTTTTCAAATTTTTCCAAAATGCTACCACTTCTCCAGAACCTATGGGAATCATAAGAAAAAGAGCTACATAATTTATTTTAAATAAGAGACAGACTAAGCAATATATAATATTTATTGTATTAAATATTATTTGAAGTCTTAATGATTTATTTAAATACTCCTCTCTAGTAATTTGATTTTTCACCCCTTCATCATTCTTTGATAAAGTATATCCACCATATCCTATAGACATAATAAAAGTAGAAATTTCTGTTGAATTTCTTTTCTTTCCTATTATAGGAAAAAGATTCATTGTAAGGCTTACTGCAATAATTACCCCATACACTAATAATTCTTCACTCATATTTTCTCCTTCTTATTTATTAATTCCCTATATATGTACCATGTTCTATCTAGTTTATTTTCCTTTTTGTAAAAATCACCTTATTTTTAGTAAAACTTGCTTTGCTTTAATAACTTAATTCCTTTATCTGAAATTAAGCAAAGCTCTCCATTTTCTGTTTTTAATATTCTATTTATCCTATCTATCTCTTTTATCTTTTCTTTATTCACTAAATAAGAAGCATGAATTCTTAAAAATTTATCTCCTAGCTCTTTCTCTAACTCCTTCATCTTCCCATAAAACTCTATCTGTCTATTTAAACTATGTATTCTTATCTTATGTATTTTTTGCGCTGTTTCAAAAAACATTATTTCTTTATATGGAATTCTTAAAATCTGCTCTCTTGTTCTAACCATAAAAATCCCCTCTATATTTTCTTTCACTATATATCTTTTATTGGCTTCTTTAATACATTCAGTTATTCTTTGCTCTAAAGTTTCATAATTCCCTTTAACTATATAGTCCATAGCTTCAACTTTATATTTAAAAGTTAGATGTCCCATTTCTCCATAAGTTGTTATAAATATAATAAATCCATTTGGATCTAGCTTTCTTATTTTACTTCCTAATTCTATTCCATTTATCTCTTCTTTTAAATCAACATCTAAAAAATATATTCCTGTTCCTTCTATACTATTTAAAATCTCATTTCCTTTTCCTGTTGACTTTTTTATCTTCATATCAAAATCTTCTCTAACTATAATTTTTTCTATAATAACTTTCAAATCTTTTCTAAACTTTTCATCATCCTCACAAATATAAATTTTCAATCTCTTTATCCCCTTAATCAATTATTATATGTTGAATAAACATGCCATTTTCTATTTTTGTATCTAGAACTACATTATTATATTTACTCAGAATTTCATTTACAATAGTTAATCCAATTCCCCTGCCATCACCCTTAGTTGATTTCCCTTCCACTAACATTTCATATAAATACATGCCTTCATCTTTAAAAGAATTTTCTATAATTATATTTAACTCATTTTCTTTGTTAAATATACCTACTCCAATTTTCTTACTCTCCGTAATCCCAGCACCCTCTATTGCATTATCTAATAAAATTCCAAGAATTCTACTTAAATCAATTATTTTTAAATTTAATACTTCTATATCACCTGGTATATCTAAAATTATATTTAATCCCAAACTTTGAGCTTTAACAATCTTTCCTCTGATAATTCCTTTCAAATTATAAAGCTTAACTCTATTAAGCCCATCTAAATTAATATCATCTTTAATAAAATCATCTTTTGTCTTCAATATATTCATTTCAAAAAATCCCTTAGCTCCTGCTCCTTTGACCCCTTAATGTATTCATTCATTGTCAATAGTATATTTACATAATCATGCTTAAACTTCCTCATGTCCATATTAGATTCCTCTAACATCATCATACAATTATTTGTAGCTTCTAAAGTTTGATTTTTTTCCTCAAGCTCTTTTTGGATTTTTATATTAATTAATAAATATCTAATTACTATAATCCCTAATATGCCAATTATCATATTTACCTGATTTACTTTACTAAAATACATTATAATTAATCCAGCAAATAAGATACTTAAATTTTCCACTCTGAATTTTTTTACTTTCCATAAATTTATTTGTAATAATATATTAATAGCTATAAGACCACTTAATAAAGCTCCATTTAATCTATCTTTAAATATCAATATATTAATTATAAATAATATTAAATTTCCATTTAGAACTATCAACACATCTTTAAAATTCAAATCTTTCATACAAAGATATATAATTATAAATATTTCATACACCATTATAAATAAAATTCTCATTTCTGTTATTCCCACAAAAAAACTACTTAAAATCCCCATAAAAAATATAGTCTTTTTCTCTTTTTCTTCTAATCCTTTTGAACAATACAATGTTGGAAGAATTATACCTACTATAAATATAACCTGCTCTATCATAAACTCTCGCATTTAATTCCTCACTTACTTTTTTATCTCAATTAATATATATCATTAAGTAAATTTAAAATATTTAGATCTATATCATTAGTTAAATTGTATAATTTTTCTATT
>NZ_JBOFRG010000108.1:0-1769 GCF_051650885.1 Clostridium sp. | reverse complement strand
TACTTAAAAAAATACTTAAGCACAAGAGGGGCAGATAGTGTAAGAATAATAACATTATTAGATAAGCCAGAGAGAAGAACAGCAGAGATAGATGTAGATTATATAGGATTTGAAGTACCTAATGAATTTATAGTAGGTTATGGAATAGACTATGCAGAAAAATATAGAAATTTACCTTTCATAGGAATTTTAAAAGAAGAAGTATATTCAAAAAAATAGTATAGCGTTAAAGAAAGGGGAGGCTTGAATGAAAAAATATTCAAGTGCAGCAGTTTGGGGAATATTAATAGTTGTCATTGTAGCAGCTGCTGTATTAGTGTGGGAAACAGGAAATAAGCCGCAATTAGTCCCATATAGTTCATTTCAACAAATGTGGAATGGAAATAATATAAAGAGTCTTTATGTTCATGATGATGGAATGACTATTGATGGTGTACAAAATGATGAAAAGAAATTTATAACTTATGCACCACAGCAAATGCTTTCTGATTTAATGGTAAGCTCACCAAAACCAAATATTAAAGTGGAATTTGAGCCACCATCAAATACAGGTGCATGGATCGCAATTATACCGAGTATAGTTACTGTAGTTTTAATTTTAATAGTGTTATTTGTTATAACACAACAATCCCACGGAAGTAATAATAGTGGAAATAAAGGTGTAATGAATTTTGGGAAAAGTAAAGCGAAGATTGCAACACCAGAATCTAAAACAATTACCTTTAAAGATGTAGCAGGTGCAGATGAAGAGAAGCAAGAACTTGCAGAGATAGTAGACTTCTTGAAAGAACCAACGGTTTACACGGAGATGGGAGCAAGGATACCTAAAGGTGTGCTTTTAGTAGGACCTCCAGGGACAGGAAAAACTCTTCTTGCAAAAGCAATTGCAGGAGAAGCAGGAGTGCCATTTTTCAGTATATCAGGTTCGGATTTTGTTGAAATGTTTGTAGGAGTAGGAGCTTCAAGAGTAAGGGATCTTTTTGCAGAAGCTAAGAAAAATGCGCCTTGTATAGTGTTTATTGATGAAATAGATGCTGTCGGTAGACAAAGAGGAGCTGGACTTGGTGGAGGTCATGATGAAAGAGAACAAACATTAAATCAACTTCTAGTTGAAATGGATGGATTTGGACAAAACGAAGGAATTATAATGATTGCTGCAACTAATAGACGTGATATATTAGATCCAGCACTTTTAAGACCAGGAAGATTTGATAGACAAATACTTGTAGGAGCACCAGATGTAAAAGGAAGAGAAGAGATTCTTAAAGTTCATACAAGAAAGAAACCACTAGCACAAGATGTCAACTTACAGGTTTTAGCTAAAAGAACACCAGGTTTTGCTGGAGCAGACTTAGAAAATTTAACTAATGAAGCAGCACTTTTAGCAGTTAGAGATGGTAGAAAAGAAATATCTATGACTAATATGGAAGAGGCTATAACTAAGGTAATGGCAGGTCCAGAAAAGAAAAGTAGAGTTATTAGTGAAAAAGATAGAAAGCTTACAGCGTATCATGAGGCAGGTCATGCTGTTGTGATGAGATCTTTAGAATTCTCAGATCCAGTACATGAAATAAGCATAATTCCAAGGGGAATGGCTGGCGGATATACTATGCATCTACCAGATGAAGATAGATCATATACATCAAAGCTAAGACTTAAAGATGATATGGTAGGTCTTTTAGGTGGTAGAGTAGCTGAGAGTTTAATACTTGGAGATATAAGCACAGGGGCTAAAAATGATATTGATAGAACTAGTGCTATTGCAAGAG
>NZ_JBOFRG010000107.1:0-2388 GCF_051650885.1 Clostridium sp. | reverse complement strand
ATGACGAATGTCTAAGTCTGATATTTGTTTCATGGTGTGACACTGATCATGTGACATAATGTAGCCTTTGAAGCCTGTATGCAATAACATAAGCATGTGTTCGATACATGAAATGTTTGACAAGAAAGTCCCCTACACGTTTATCTGATTCTAAAGTTAAAAGAGAGCTACATCGTATATGTCTACTAACTTTTAACTGCAGAGGTCATCCAGAACTGTGAGTTTCAAAGCAGAATGGTGATCCTTGCAACTGGTTTCAAAGGTTACGTGCCCTCTCATAAAGTGCATTGTAACAGAGTAAGACCCTGGCAACACTCCATCAAAGCCCACAAGAAAAAACCTTAATGTTGAAAAAAGACCAGCCTTGTTCCAGTCGGCCATGGAGGAATATCAGGATATCTGCACTGAAACACTAGTAAGAAAAAAAATGGAGTCTCCATTGTCTTTACAAACGTTTCAACCGACTACAAAACTACAACACGACAACAACAGCAACAAAATGTTGACACAAGTTGGTTATTATGTGTGTATCAGAAATGTCACAGAAGCACTACAAATGAAACAATGTTTAAAATACTTACACTGGTGCAACAGAACAAATATTGTAAAGAAATGTTGGCATGTTATTAGCTGAGACATAGTTGGATGCATTTGGAGCAGATACATCATTATATTCGTTAAAGTGGAAGAGCAGGTGGGTCTCATTATGTTTAATAGCTGAGGAGTCTTCCACATATAACCACTCCGACACAGCAGTCAAAACAAAACATCTCATTAGTGCTTTGGGACTGTGAAACTCATTAAGGGAGATGTGACGAGATTACGGACCCAATGAAAACAGAACTCACTGACAATCAGTCTTCCCCTTGCTGTCTCCCTGTCTCTGTGTCTCTCACTATGATCTCAGGAAGCAAACAAACCACTCATTAAAATTACAAAGTTTAATTTGTCCTAATTAATTGGAGGAATCCTCTAGAAAAGGGCATCCATGTGACCCTGATGAACAGTGAAATACCAGACTACAAGCGTCAGTCAGCTTGAGGAGCAGCAGTGCAACATAAAGGAGCTGCGTCTTAGTGTCAGCTGCAGAGGTCTTAACTATTACGCCCTGCACTGTGTGGTATCAAATCAGCTGCCTTTTTAAATGCATCTTTTTTTAGATTCCTGACCACACCCTCACCTCCATCCCATCAGTCATCACAGTAGCTCTTAATAAAAAACAGACACACAAACAGAGAGATTTCTTCCGTCTGCTCCCAGCTGACTTCAGCTGACCTCACTGTTTCTCATGAAGTCACCGCTCAGCTTTTATGTTGCCATCTTAGAGAAATCATTCCAAGGTAAGCAGACAAAGCTTAAAAGTGAGGGGAGCCAGCAAACATAAATGTTAAACAGCAGAGCTGAAATACAAAGAAGAAAGACAGTGAAAATACTAGAGACCAGAGAGAGATGGCTGCAGACTGTGAACTAATGCGTGGAAAGTTAACGGGGGCTGAAGACCTTTGAACCGCTCACTGAGAAAACACACAGGATGAGAAGTAGTGATAGGAATCATAACTGTTCAGCTCTGTTGTGTTGGCTGCTTTCCAGTGGGACAGCTGTGTTGCACCAGATAATCATCATGTTTCCATGACAGACAAATGTTATAATCTTGAGCATGGCCTGTATTCTGCAATAAAAATATACACAAAAAGAAACCAAAAGAGTTCAATTGGTGCCTGGAATTCTTTCCCTGGTGTCTCTTTTCTTTCTTCACTTTTCTGCCTGATTCATCTTTAACATCTTCTCTCTTTGCTTGTCCAAATATTCAGCAACAATATCAGTCAATACTGATTCCAAAGTTAACACTAGGATGAAACACTGTAACTATGAAATGACAATTTCCTGTTTAAATGAAGTAAAAGTAAAACTCCTTTAGAGAGAGTGAGGACAGAAACACTTCTTAAAACTGACTAACTGGGAACTTCTGACTGCAGCATCGACTCTGAAGACCTGATGGTGTTTTCTCACTCAAAGTGATTTTATCATTGAGTCCAACTGAGTTGCTTCTGTCACCACTTCTTTACCAAACATTTACAATTCCTTTTAGAGCTGATGTACGTACAGTCTGGACAGCATCATTGCTTACTGCTGACATGTAATCACAGAAGTGGACAGGAGAGAAGACATGGAAACAAATATCATTCCTCTCTAGGACTGACTCTCTTTTCTCTCCCCGTTTCTCATCAGCATTTCTTGTTTTCTCTCTCCTTGTTCTCTTGTCACACTCAGCTGATGCTGGCGAGCAGCCAGTGTCAAAGCGTCTACACCTTGACCAAAATCTTTCAAGGTGGATGATATTCCAGGAAGTGTGGTCATGTAGTAGACAAAGGGATATGACTGTCTGAA
>NZ_JBOFRG010000106.1:0-16869 GCF_051650885.1 Clostridium sp. | reverse complement strand
GGCTTCAATTTTAAAGTGAGTTTCGTCTAAACCAGCTGTTTTAAGTCTTACAGCCATATCATACATTCTCATTCCAGAAATAAATACATCATTTATAGGAAGTTCATGTAATTTTTCAAAATCAACATCCCAAATCCATGAAACGTCTCTACCATCAGCATAATTATCATTTAACATGAAAAGACATGAGAAAGGCTCTTTATTTAAGCAAAGAGTATCAATTGCTTGATTATAACCTGCTGGATTTTTTACAAGAATTATTTTAGCTTGTTTATCCTCTATGTTTATAACTTCTTGTCTACCAAAGCTAGAATCTTGTTTGCTAAGAGATTTTAATATAGCTTCAGTTGGCATAGAAAGTTCTTTAGCCATAGCATAAGCACAAAGTCCATTATAAATATTATAAGCACCTGCTTGACTAATTTTTACTACATCATCATTAATTAAAACTTCTGAACTATTAGGCTCTAAATCAATAATTTCTTTAACAGCATAAGTAAGTTCACTACGTTTGTAACCGCAACTTGGGCAAAAGAAGTCACCAAGATGATTATAAGTTATGTAGTTATATTCATATGGTGCTTTACAGAATTTACAGAATTTCGCATCAGCATTTACTTCAAGCTTAGTTCCTTCTTTAATAGGAACAGAGAAGCCATAGAAGTTTGTTTCATTAGGTAATTCTAAGTTACCAAGTAGTGATTCATCACCATTTAATATAAGCTTTGTAGATGGAGTTTTAACTAAACCTTCCATTATTTTAGAAAGGGTAGTATATACTTCACCATATCTGTCTAGCTGATCTCTAAAAAGGTTTGTTATAGTAAGAAGTTCAGGTTTAATATGCTCAGTTATAAACTTAACATTAGCTTCATCAACTTCAATTACAGCAAAAGCCCTTTTATTAGATTTACCAAATTTAAAGTTATCAATAAAACAAGCTACTATACCAGGGTAAAGATTTGCTCCAGTATTATTTGTTATAACTCTACATCCAGATTCTTTAAGTATGTTATAAAGCATACTTGTAGTAGTAGTTTTACCATTTGTTCCTGTAATAAGAATAACTTTATAATCTTTAGCTACAGTTTTTAAAATTTTACTGTCAAGCTTTAAAGCAACTCTTCCTGGGAAGGTACTACCACCTTTTAAAAAGTTTTTAGATAAGAATAATACTATTTTACTAGAAATTATACTTATAATAGATTTTATATTAATAATATTCACCGTCCTTACTTTAATAAGTATTACCATTAAAAGTGTTTAATAAAAGAAAGATTTTTAAAATCTAAATATATATTACAACTTAAAGCTATATATTTCAATTAAAAATAGGAGATAAAAAATATTGTGTGTAGAAAAGTTAACAAATTTTTGCTAAAATTAAATATATATGAATAAGTGGGGGTTTTTATGAGAGGATTTATTAAATGGTATAAAGAAACTACAGAAAAGAAACCTAATTTTGAAAGTTGGTTAACAGTTTTTTCAGTATGTATATTTGCAACAGTAACTTCAGTTATATGTAAGGTTTATTTTACTGAGGAAGTTAAAAATACAGAATTAGTGTTAAATGAAGACGAAAGAGAATATTACGAAGGTGCTTATGATAAAGCAATAGAAGCTATTGCAAAAAAGGAAGAGGAAATTTTTCCACATTCAATAATGAAAGAGGGAATAATAAGGTCAGTGCAAGGAGATACACTAGCATCTAACTCATTAGCAGAACAGGCATATATTCAAAGTAGAGTAGCTATAGATACGCATGGGTATGAGAAATATAAGGAAGATGTTGAAAACCTTTCAAATGATATAGTAACAACGTATCTTTTAAATAATGAACTGCCAAAAGCTATAGAATATGGAGAGTTTCTATTAGGAGAATATAGAGGAAACTATAAATTACAAAAGGCGTTAGCAACGGCATATATAGCTAATGGACAAAGAGATAGAGCAATACAAACTTTAGATGAAATTAAATTTGTATATGAAAATAGTTACGACTTAAGTGAGATTGGAGAAATATATTTAAGTGCAGGAGAATATGAAAAGGGTTTATCTAAGCTAAGACAAGCGTATAAGTTAGACAATTCAAACATAAATGTACTGCAAACTTTGAGGGAATATAGTGAAGACAAAGAGTTAAAATCGCAATTAAAAGAAGAAAAAGATAGTGTAAATAAGATGCTTTTATCTCAAATAGAAATTATGAGTGATAGAGACTATAATAAAGGAATAGAAAAAATAAATAGTTCCAGAGAAGAGAGTTTATGTAAGCTATATTTAGAGTTTCAAGTTAGCAAAAAAGAAGAAGACAAAAAGAGAATGGAAGCTATAATTGAAGAGGTTAAGGAGAGCTATGACGACACATTTGGAGGGAACTATATTTTAGCTGAGTATTTTATACAAGAAGGTGATGTTGAGAGTGCAACACATTATGCTAATAAAACGATAGAACTAAATGAAAAATATGGGCGAGTATATGGTGTGTTATTCCCAGAAATAATTTCTTTAGATAGAGAAGCTAAGGTAGATGAAGGAGCATATATAAGAGAGGGATTAATTAGAAATCCATATAGTGTAGAAATTCTAAAAAAAGGTGCTAAATATTATAATGATTTAGAAAAGTTTGATATAGCCTACAATTATATTTCAACTATAGTTAAAATAGAGAGGTATGATTATAAAAATTATATAGAAAAAGCTATGCTTGAAGAAAAGGGAAGGGATAAAAGCATCCCTTCTGAAACTTTAAAGAGTGCATTATTAATAGATCCAGATAATGGAGAAATATATAATTATCTTGGTGTTACTTATTTAAAGAATGGTGAGAATGAAGAGGGAATAAAAAATATAAGAAAAGCTTATGAAGTAGATAAAGAAAATATAAAAGCGTTAAATAATGCAGCAGTATACTATACAAGCTATGAAAAAAATATATCTAGAGCTTATAGTAATATAAAATCTGCAAATGAGCTTTTAAAATGGAGTACAAATACAAAGGTAAAAGAAACTGTAATGTTAAATTTATCTCTTATTGAAAAAGTTCATGATGAAGTTGTAGAAACAGACAATCAGAATTGGACGTTAGAAAACTTAGAACTGTTGAATTAAGAGATATTTAAATAAATCAAATGATAGAGAGGAAGTAGATAGTATGTATCCAATAATATTTGAAAACCTATATTATGAAAGAATATGGGGAGGAAGAGATTTTGAAAAGTTTAGAGAAAATGTTACAGAAGGTGTAATTGGAGAGAGCTGGGATATAGCTTGCCATAAAAATGGAACTGGAGTAGTTAAAAATGGTGAGTTAAAAGGACTAAACTTTAAAGAAATAATACAAAAATATGGACATAAGTTAGTTGGAGATAAAATAAGCACTGAGGAATTTCCATTACTAATAAAATTAATAAATTCTAATGATAAGCTTTCAGTACAAGTTCATCCAGATGATGAATATGCAAAAGAGGCTGAAAATGATTTAGGAAAA
Source organism: Clostridium sp. (assembly GCF_051650885.1). Lineage (GTDB taxonomy): Bacteria > Bacillota > Clostridia > Clostridiales > Clostridiaceae > Clostridium. The sequence goes on along the minus strand of NZ_JBOFRG010000106.1, from coordinate 13,376 downwards.
ACAGAAGCATGGTATGTTGTTGATGCTAAAGAGGGTGCAAGCCTTATAGTAGGAACTAAAGACTGCACTAAAGATGAATTTAGAAAAGCAATTGAAGAGGGAGACTTAGACAAATATTTAAATAAAGTACCTGTTAAAAAAGGCGATATGTATTACGTTCAAAGTGGTCTAGTGCATGCTATATGTGAAGGTGTTACTATAGCAGAAATACAACAAAGTAGTGATACAACTTATAGAGTATATGATTATAATAGAGGAAGAGAAATTCATGTTGAAAAAGCATTAGATGTAATTGACTTTAGTCTTAAAAGTGAGAATTTAGAGGGACAAAAAATCCAAATGGATGGATGGGACAAAACTATTTTATGCCAAAGTGAATTTTTCAATATAGAAAAATATGAAATAAAAAATGAAGTAATAGAAAATAGTGATAAGGACAAGTTTTTCCTATTTACATGTGTAGAGGGAAATGGTGAGTTTATAGGTAATGGTGAAGAGTTAAAAGTTAAAATGGGTGATAGTATTCTTATACCAGCTTATTTAGGAGAATATAAAATAAAAGGAAATATGACATTACTAAAAAGTTATGTTCCTTGTGAATAAAGTATTTTTAGGCTGTTTTAATAAAACAGCCTATTTTAATAGAAATTAATCTAATAAGAGGTAGGAGAATTGGAAAATGAGGAGGAAAATACGAAAGGTTACTTTAGTAGCTATGGTTTTTGTTTTAGCTTTTGTTTATATGGAAAGCTATGAGAGGGAAAAGGGAATCAGAATAGAAGAGTTTGAGAACATTTATAATGGTGAATCTATAGAAATGTTTTATGAAGAAATAAGAGATAGAGCAAAAATAGATGAAAAAATTATAAAGTTAGAAGAAATATATAAGGTAAAAGAAATTTGCGAAGAAGAGCCTGAAGAAATAAAAAAGATAGTAAAGGCTACTGAAATATTAAATATGATAGGAAAAAAAGATGATGTTGAAGAAACAAAGTATTTTAATGGCTATGATATTTTAAGCAATAGTGAAAAAGAGAAAAAGAAATTTTCAGATAAAGATATAGCAATAATAGGTAGAGATTTAATTTTAGGATTAGGATTTGAAGCTAGAGTAGGGATTTTTAAAAAAGAGAATCCACAATTTGAAAAAGATGCAGAATATTATGTTATAGAATATTGGAGTCCAGAGTTTAATAAGTGGGTGATGATTGACTTTAATAAGAGAGGATACTTAAAGAAAAATGGAGAAATTTTAAGTGGGATAGAACTCTTAGATAAAGATTTTGAAGAAAGTCAGTTTTATGGAGAAGAAAAAAGCAAGGATTATAAAAAATATGTAAAAAAATACTTATCATCTTATACTATAGCAATAGATAATACTATAAAAAATGCAAAAAGTAATTCCTATATTACCTATATAAAGGGAAAAAAAGATATTGATATCTTATCAGAAGGTAAATATATAAGACCAACTATATTTACAGAAAATAGAGTACTATATGAGAAAAGTCCTTTTGCAGGAATAAAAAGAGAAGATAAGAAGGCTTATATAATCTTAATGAAAAAAGAATTGGATAAAGAAGATGAAAATTTACCAAAAGAAGAAAAAGAGATTGAAGAAAACAAAATGATTCTAGCGGCTTTTAAAAATGGAAAGGTTCTTAAGAATTATAAGTATAGAATTAATGGTGAAGAATTTAAAGAAGTAAAAGATTTTTATGAAGAAATTATAATTAAAAAAGAAGTAAATAAAATAGAAATATCAGTAGATGGGAAAAGTATAGATTCGGTGATTTCTATAAAAAGGGAGATATGAATTATAAACATATAAAAATTTAAGGAAAATTAATATAGACAATAAAAAGTTAAAGAATTATAATTTAATAGTTAAAAGAAAAAAAGAAAGTGGGGAAAATTAGTGGGGGTAGATTTAATTTTAATACTTCAAGCTATAATTATAGGTGTAGTTGAAGGAATGACAGAGTTTGTACCAGTTTCATCAACAGGGCATATGATTTTAGTTGGAGAGCTTATTGGCTTTAGAGGCGAATTTGCTAATATGTTTACTGTTGTAATACAGCTTGGAGCAATACTTGCAGTAGTAGTATTATATTGGAAAAAGATAAGTAGTAGTATAGTCGAATTTTTTAAATACATTTTTACAAGAGGAAGAGAAGGTAAGACAGGCTTTAGATTTGGAATAAATGTAATTATAGGTTCAATACCGGCTGCATTTGTTGGATTTGCATTACATGATGCAATAAAAGGATTGTTTAAACCTCAATCTGTAATTATTGGGTTTATAGTTGGAGGTATATTACTTCTTGTAATTGAAAATGCATATAGACATAAAAAGCCAGCAGCAGAAGATATAGATGATATTACACCAAAACAAGCATTAGTTGTTGGAATAGCGCAATGCTTTGCAATGTGGCCTGGAATGTCAAGAAGTGCATCAACAATTATGGGAGGATGGATTGCAAAAATTTCAACTCCAGTTGCGGCAGAGTTTTCATTCTTTTTAGCAATTCCAGCTATGATTGGTTCATCAGGTTTAGATTTATTAAAATTTGATTTTTCAATTATGGATACATCAAAATGGATAGCACTTGGAGTAGGGTTTGTAGTTGCGTTTATAGTAGCACTTGTAGTAATGAATAAGTTTGTTGCATACTTAAAGAAAAAACCAATGAAAGTATTTGCAATATATAGAGTTGTAGTTGGAGTTATATTAGCTATATTAGTATTTACTAATATAATAGTATTGCCAGCACTTTAAAATAAAAGAATCTAACTTGAAGGAATTCAAGTTAGATTTATTTTTTTACAAATAAAAAAAACTTTTATAAAAAGGATAAATATGGTATTATAAAAAAGGAATATATACAATATTTTTCTAAAATTACCAAAAACTATGTTTTGACAAAGGTGGAATTTTTTTTATCGCAAATTGTCAGAATATTAAAAAAAAGCGATGGTATAAAGGGGGATTTATAGGATGAATAACGGCGTAAAAAAAATAGCACTATTAACAGGAGGGGGAGACTGTCCTGGATTAAATGCAGTTATAAGAGCTGTAACAAGGTCGGCTATTTTAAATCATGGGCTAGAAGTAATCGGATACAAATTTGGGTATAGAGGATTATATAATAACGATTATATGAAGCTTACTTTAGAAAATGTATCAGGAATACTTCATAGAGGTGGAACTATTCTTTATAGCTCTAATAAAGATAATTTATTTGATTATCAAGTAGAAGAAAATGGAGTAAAAGTAAAAAGAGATGTTTCAGATGTAGCAGTAGAAAATCTAAAAAAAGAGGGCGTTGATGTTTTAATAGTAATAGGTGGAGATGGTACACTTACATCAGCAAGAGATTTCTCAAGAAAAGGAATAAAAGTTATAGGAGTTCCTAAAACTATTGACAACGATTTAGCATCAACAGATGTTACTTTTGGATTTAATACAGCAATAGATGTAGCAACAGAGGCATTAGATAGGCTACATACAACTGCAGAATCTCATCATAGAATAATGATTTGTGAAGTGATGGGAAGAGGCGCAGGTTGGATAGCACTAGAATCAGGAATTGCAGGTTCATCAGATGTAATATTACTTCCTGAAATACCATATGATATCAACAAAATAGTAGATAAGGTAAATGAAAGAAAAGAAAATGGTAAGCCATTTACAATAATAACTGTTGCAGAAGGGGCTAAGCCAAAGGATGGAGAAGTTGTAGTTTCTAAAATTGTTGAAGATAGTCCAGATCCAATAAGATTAGGTGGAATAGGAAATAAACTTGCAGATGACTTAGAAAAAATAATAAAAGAAAATGAAGTTAGATGCACAGTATTAGGACACACACAAAGAGGTGGAAACACATCTACGTTTGATAGAATTCTTTCAACAAGATATGGTGTTGGAGCAATAGAATTAATAGAACAAAATTTATTTGGCAATATGGTATGTTTAAAAGGTGATAAATTATCACATGATAGTTTAGAAAATGTTATAGGTCAAAAAACTAAAAATGTTGAAGCAGACTGTGAGCTTGTAAAAACAGCAAAAGCAATAGGAATTTCTTTTGGTGACTAATTTCATAATATAAAGCATATAATATAATTAAAAGGCAAGTGAATAATCTTGCCTTTATATAACAAATTTTTTAAATAGTTCAAAATTTTCTTAAAATATGTTATAATAAAAATATGGTAGAGAATTTTTAGAGCTGGAGGGTATTATGAAAGAAATAAAGAAGTATTTAGAATCAAGAATTGGTGCATATTCATTTTATTTTGAAGACTTAACAAGTGGATTTACTTATGGATACAATGAAAACGTTAAAATGGTAAGTGCAGGATGTATGAAATTACCTATAGCAGTTTCACTTATTAAAGAAGTAGAACGAGGAAATGTAACTTTTTTAGATAAAGTGAAAATAGAAGTATCAGATAAGGTATATGGAACAGGAATTATTCATGAATTTAATGAAAGAGATTATACAATATTTGAATTATTAGTGGCAATGCTTATTCAAAGTGATAACACTGCAGCTAATAAAATTATAGACATAATAGGGATTGAAAAAATAAATTCAGATATAAAAGAAATGGGCTTACAAAGTACCGTTTTAAATAGAAAGACAGCTGATGAAAGAGCAACGGTAGAAACTGAAAATTATACATCGGCAAAAGATTTAGGAATCATATGGAAAAGTTTATATAATGCAAGCTTTTTAGATAAGAAAAATAGCACAATGCTTATTGATATATTAAGAAGACAGCAAATAAGAAATAAACTAGCTTTATATATTCCAGATGATTTAAAATATGAAATTTCAAGTAAAACTGGAGATAAAAAAGGTGTTGAAAATGATACGGCTTTAATACAGTTATCAAAAGGGAATTTTGTATTTACAGTTTTATCTCAGGATATTCCAAATAGTGTGTACGGAACTGTTACATTAGCTAAATGTGGGAAAATGGCCTGGGATAGTATAATGAACAATTGGAATTAATAATTTACAATGAAAAATTTTAGAGAGTTGATAGCAACTCTCTTTTTGTATGTGCAAAAAATTAAGAAACTTTTTTTCAAGGCATCTTTAAAAAAAGGGGATAATAGTTTAAAATGAGAATGGAAAATAAGCAAAGGAGAGGTTGCTAAATAAAGCAACAGAAAAATATGAAAAGTTTATTTAGAAGATTAGAAAATTATCCAATAGCTATGTGTGGAACATCCTTAGCATTTATAACACTAACAAAATGTTTTGGTGCATTTGGCTTTGGATTTGTAGAACCTATAGCAATTACATTTGCAATCATTGGATTGTATTTCATGGTATTAAAAGTAATATTTTATCCAAAGAGAATAGTAGAGGAGTTAAAAAATCCTGTACTTGGAAGTTTTTATCCAACATTTAATATGGCATTATTTTTAATAGCAGGGTATATTGTTCAATATGATAAGTTTATGGGAAGAGCTTTATGGCTTGTAGGAGTTATATTACATATAAGCATATTCTTAATATTTTTTGGATTTAGAGCAAGAAAGTTTAAGATAGAAGATATGGTTCCAAGTTGGTTTGTTGTATTAGTTGGTATGGTTGTTGGAACGGTATCAGGTGGGGCAATGGGATTCCCATACATATCAAAAGGTTTATTTATTGTAGGATTAGTTTTATACATAGTAGTTTGGCCAATTATGATATATAGATTATTTAAAAAGGAAAAAATTATGGATGCAGCAATGCCTTCAGTGGGAGTTTTAGCAGCACCAGCAAGTCTTTGTATTGCAGGATATTTCTCTTTAACAAATACACCAAATACAATCCTTTTAGTAATTTTATTCGTAACATCAATATTTAACTTAATATATGTTTATTTAAAAATTCCTAAAGCTATAAAAAAAGGATTTGCACCTATTCAAGCGGGATTTACCTTCCCACTTGCAATTAGTACCTTAGCAATTTTAAAAATAGCAACTTATTTAGACTTTTTAGGATATTCAAATGCAGCTTTAGTATTTAGAGGCGTAGGTGTATTTGAAATAATTATAGCAACAGTTGTTATTTTTTATGTAATAATAAACTTTATTATTCTTTTAATAAAAGCTATTATTCATAGCTTTAGCAGAAAAATAAAAGTAGAAATAGAAGATTAAATTTAAAAATGTAAATATTGACAAAGTTTTATGTAGATGATACAATTCACTTAATAAAATAACCTTTAATTAAGCACTGTGAGGCTTATAAGGAAGTCAGTTAGAATTTTAAATGGGATTATTATGCCTTCCTTAAGCTTTAGGGAAGGCTTTTTTTTATAAAAATACCTTTTAATTTAACACAGAGATGTTGAAAAGGAGTGATAAATATGTTAAAAGATAGACACTTAGTAGATCCTATGGATTTCAAAGTAGAGGAGCTTGATCAAATTTTTGATTTAGCAGAAAAAATAATAGAAAATAAAGAGAAGTATTCAAAAGTATGTGATGGCAAAATTTTAGCTACACTATTCTATGAACCTAGTACAAGAACAAGATTTAGTTTTGAATCAGCAATGATGAGACTTGGAGGAAATGTATTAGGATTTTCAGAACCAAATTCAAGCTCAGCATCTAAAGGGGAAACCTTAGCTGATACGATAAAAATGGTATCAATTTATTCAGATATAATTGCAATGAGACATCCAAAAGAAGGATCAGTAAGAGTTGCAAGTCTTTATTCAAAAGTTCCAGTTATAAATGCAGGGGATGGTGGTCATCAGCATCCAACACAAACATTAACAGACCTTTTAACAATAAAAACTTTAAAAGGTGATTTGAAAAATAAAAAAATCGGATTATGTGGAGATTTAAAGTTTGGAAGAACAGTTCATTCCTTGATAAAAGCTATGTCAAGATATGAAGGAAATGAATTTATTTTAATATCGCCAAAAGAACTAACCTTACCAGACTATATAAAAGATGAAATCTTAAATCAAAAAGGTATAAAGATTAGAGAAGTTGAAAGATTAGAAGCTGTAATAGAGGATTTAGATATTTTATATATGACAAGAATTCAAAAAGAAAGATTTTTCAATGAAGAAGAATATTTAAGGCTAAAAGATAGCTATATATTAGATGTAGAAAAAATGAATATGGCAAAAAAAGATATGATAGTTATGCACCCACTTCCAAGAGTGAATGAAATTAAGATGGAAGTTGATAATGATAAGAGAGCAGCATATTTTAAACAAGCAGAGTTTGGGATGTATGCAAGAATGGCTCTTATATGTAAGCTAGTGGGGGTAGAATAATGTTAAAGATAACGAGTATAAAAAATGGAATAGTAATAGATCACATAAATGCAGGGTGTGGAATTAAGATATTTAATAAACTAGAACTTGAAAAGAAAAATATAAATGTAGCGTTAATTATGAATGTAGATAGCAGGATAATGGGGAAAAAAGATATTATAAAGATGGAGCTAACTGAAAAGATAGATTATAGCTTGATTGCAATGATTTCACCAAATATAACGATAAATGAAATAGAAAATGAAGAATTAATAAATAAAATTAAACCAACACTAAAAGAAAGAGTTATAAATGAGATAGAGTGTACAAATATAAATTGTATAACTAAAGATGAGGTATATGTACCACAAAGCTTTATATTAGTAGATAAAAATAAGGCATCATATAGATGTGAGTATTGTGACCATATAACAAGATTATAGTGGAGGTAGAGAAGATGAATATATTAATAAAAAATGCAAATCTAATAGATACAACACAAAACTTTATTGGAGATTTATATATAGAAAACGGAAAGATAAGTGAAATTGGAAGAGATTTAAAAAAAGATGGGGTAGAAACTATAGATGTTCAAGGATCTGTAGTAATGCCAAGCTTTATAGATACCCATGCACATTTTAGAGATCCAGGATTCACATATAAAGAAGATTTAGAAAGTGGAGCTAAAGCAGCACTAAGAGGTGGTTATACAGGAGTTTGCTTAATGGGGAACACAAAGCCTATATGCTCAACAAAAGAAGTTTTAGATTATGTAGATAAAAAGGCAAAGGATTTAAATCTTATAGATGTTCATCAATGTATAACAATAACAGAAAATTTTGATGGGAAGACAATAGGACATTTAGAAAAATTTAAAAATGATGAAAGAATAAAAGCAATTTCAGATGACGGAGTGGGAGTTGCGGATTCTAAAGTTATGTTAGATGGGATGAATGTAGCAAAGGAAAATAATTGGGTAGTTATGTCGCATGCTGAATCAAGAGAATTTTCAAGTACAGATATGAGACTTGCAGAAAATATGATGACATGGAGAGATATAACATTAGCTAAAGTTACAGGAGCCAAACTTCATATGTGTCATGTAAGTACAAAGGAAGCTATGAAGTATATAATTGATGGGAAATGTGATGGAACAAGAGTTACTTGTGAAGTAACACCACATCATATAGCTTTAACTAAGGATATAAATGATTATAGAGTAAATCCACCAATTAGAGAAAAAGAGGATGTTGACTTTTTGCTAAAAGCAATAAAACATGGAGATGTATATTGCATAGGGACAGACCATGCACCTCATACAGAGGAAGATAAGAAAAAAGGTGCACCAGGTATGGTTGGAATAGAAACAGCATTTCCAATATGTTATACAAAGCTTGTACGTGATGGGGTAATAGGAATAAATAAATTATCAGAGCTTATGTCAAGAAATCCAGCTAAGCTTTTAGGGATGAACAAGGGAACTTTAAGTATTGGAATGGATGGAGACCTAGTAGTTTTAGATTTAGATAAAGAAATAATAGTTGATAGAAATAAGTTTTGTTCAAAAGGAAAAAACACACCATTTGAAGGAATGAAATTCTATGGTGAAGTAAAAATGACAATAAAAGAAGGTAAAATTTTATATAAAGGGGATATTTAATTATGAGAATTATAGATAAGTTATACAAGAGAGTAGAAGAGAGAGGAATAGTTTGTGTAGGACTTGATACAGACTTAAGTTATATACCAGAATTTTTAAAGACGGGTAAAACTAATAAAGAGGCAATTATAGCTTATAATAAGGAAATAATAGATAAAACAGAAGATGTAGCAAGTTGTTTTAAAGTTCAAATTGCTTACTATGAAGCTTTAGGATTAGAAGGCTTAGAAGCATATAAAGAAACATTAGAATATTTAAGAAAAAAAGACTTAATAATAATTGCAGACATTAAAAGAGGGGACATAGCAGCAACAGCTAAAATGTATGCAAAAGCTCACTTTGAAGGAGATTTTGAGGCGGACTTTATAACATTAAGCCCATATATGGGAATGGATAGTATAGAGCCATATATGCCATATTTAGAAAGTGGAAAAAAAGGTGTATTTAGCTTAGTAAGAACATCAAATAGTGGAGCTAAAGATATTGAATATATAAAAGATGGAAGCGGAAAAAATGTTTATGATATAGTTGGTGAAAAATTAACAGAAATGGGAACAAAGCTTCAAGGAGAATGTGGATACACACCAATAGGTGGAGTTATAGGGTGCACACATGTTGAAGAGGGAGCAAAAATAAGACAAACATTAAATAATATGTTCTTCCTAATACCAGGGTATGGAGCACAAGGGGGAAAAGCTGAAGATGTAGCAATGTACTTAAATAAAGGAAATGGTGGAGTAGTAAATTCATCAAGAGGAATTTTATTAGCATATAAGAACAAAGGATTAGATGAAAAAGAATTCGCAAATGCAGCTAGAGAAGAAGCAATAAGAATGCGAGATGAAATTAAAGAGGCTGTAATAGCTAAGGGGGATTTATAATGAAGTTTAAAAAAACAGAGATATTAAGTAATGAAGAAATAAGTCCTTCAATATATAAAATGGTAGTAAAAGAAGAGGAAAGCATAAAGCCAGGACAGTTTTATATGTTAAAAAGTGAAAAAGCATATCTTCAAAGACCTATAAGTATTTGTGAAAAAGAAGGGGAGGAATTAGTATTTCTTTATGCAGTAGTTGGAGAAGGAACAAAGGATTTTTCAAAAATGAAAAAAGGTGAAGAAATAACATTAACAGGACCTTTAGGAAATGGATTTAGCTTAGATTTTAATGAAAAAAAAGTAGCTTTAGTTGGAGGTGGGATAGGAGTTGCACCTATGCTACAAGTGGCTAAAGAACTAAAAGAATTAGATAAAGAAGTAAACTTTTATGCTGGGTTTAGGGATGAGGTTTATTTAACAGAAGATTTAAAGAAGTATGTAAATGAACTTAAAGTTTCTACTAATACAGGAAAGCATGGACATAAAGGGTTTGTAACAGAAATTTTTAAACCGGAAAATTATGATGTGGTTTTATGTTGTGGTCCAGAAATAATGATGAAAAGAGTTGTAGAAATGTGTAAAGAAGTAGATACAAAAGTTTTTGTATCTATGGAAAAGCATATGGCATGTGGAGTTGGTGCATGTTTAGTGTGTACATGTAAGACTAAAGAAGGAAATAAAAGAACATGCAAGGATGGGCCAGTATTTGATGGTGCATTAGTAGAATTTTAGGAGGGGAAAAAGTCTATGTTAAAAGTAAATATAAATGGAATAGATTTTAAAAATCCAGTAATAGGTGCATCAGGAACATTTGGATTTGGCGAAGAATACAACAACTTTTATGATGTCTCTATATTAGGAGGGATTTCATCAAAAGGACTTACACTTAATCCTAAAGAAGGAAATGATGGAATAAGAGTTTATGAAACTAAAGGTGGAATGATGAACTCAGTTGGTCTTCAAAATCCAGGAATTGATCATTTTATAAAATATGAATTAGAAAAAATGAAAAAATTAAACACTAATATTATTGCAAATGTTGGTGGGGGATGTGTAGAGGATTATGAAATAGCTGTAGAAAAGCTTAAAGGAACAGCTATAGATATGATAGAACTAAACATTTCATGTCCAAATGTAAAGTCTGGGGGGATGGCATTTGGAATAAAAGGTGATGTAGCTTATGATGTGGTTAGTAAAATTAAAAAAATTACAGATAAACCACTTATGGTTAAGCTTTCACCAAATGCAGAAGATATTGTAGATATGGCGGTTCAATGTGAAAAGGCAGGGGCAGATTCAATATCGCTTATAAATACATTAAAAGGGCTAGCAATAGACATAAATAAAAGAAAGCCAGTATTCAACAATGTATATGCAGGGCTTTCAGGGGGTGCAATAAAACCAGTAGCACTTAGAATGGTGCATGAAGTATCTAAGGCAGTTAATATTCCAGTAGTAGGGCTTGGTGGAATAGAAACATGGGAAGATGCAATTGAATTTATGATGGCAGGAGCTACAGGAATTCAAATAGGAACTGTAAATTTCATAAATCCATTAGCAGGAAAAGAGATAATAGAAGGTATGGAAAAATTCCTTGTAAAAGAAGGAATTAAAGATATAAATGAAATAATAGGGATTGTTTAAAAAATAACAAAAAAGAGGAGTTTTTAAGATGAAAAATTATAAAAAAGAGTTTATAGATTTTATGATTGAGTGTGACGTATTAACCTTTGGAGACTTTACAACAAAAAGTGGAAGAAAAACACCGTTTTTTGTTAATACAGGAAACTACAAAAAAGGAAGTCAACTTAAAAGACTTGGAGAGTTTTATGCAACTGCAATAAAAGAGAATTTTGGCGAAGATTACGATATATTGTTTGGACCAGCATATAAAGGAATTCCATTAACAGTAACAACAAGTATTGCACTTTCTGATATGTATGATATTGATGTAGATTACTGTTCAAATAGAAAAGAAGTAAAAGACCATGGAGATAAAGGAATTCTTCTTGGTGGGAAAATAAAAGATAATGATAGAATTCTAATAGTAGAAGATGTAACAACAGCAGGAACATCAATATATGAAACTATGCCAATATTAAAAGAGCAAGGAAATGTGGATGTAAAAGGATTAATAATTTCTGTTGATAGAATGGAAAGAGGTCAGGGAGAAAAATCTGCCTTAGAGGAAGTAAAAGAAAAGTTTGGATTTAAAACATGTGCTATAGTAACTATGAAAGAAGTTATAGAATATTTATCGAATAAAGAAGTAGAAGGTAAAAAAGTACTTGATAAAGAGATATTAGGAAGAATTGATGACTATTATAAGTTATATGGTGCAAAATAGAAGAAATTAATAGAATAAAAAAAAGAACAAATTGTAAAAACAAATTTACAATTTGTTCTTTTTGTTTTAAAATTAAATAGTGAGGGAAAGTTATTAGAGATAATTGGAATTAATGGAAAATTATTATTGACTGTTAAAAATTTATCATATATAATAGACTCATGGATATAAATTAGTAAAAATTATGGGAGGCGACAATTAAATGTTTAAACAATGGGATGGTTTTAAATCAGGAAATTGGCAAGAAAAAATTGACGTAAGAAACTTTATTCAAAAGAACTACACTGAGTACAAAGGGGATTCAAGTTTCTTAGCACCAATATCAGAGAAAACTTCAAAGGTATGGGACAAGTCAAGTGCATTAATAGTTGAAGAAATTAAAAAAGGGATAATTGATGTAGCTACTGATAAAGTATCAGGAATTAATAGCTATGAAGCAGGATATATTGATAAAGATAATGAGGTAGTAGTAGGTTTACAAACTGATGCTCCTTTAAAAAGAATAGTAAATCCATTTGGTGGAATGAGAATGGTTCATACTTCATTAAAAGAGTATGGATATGAGTTAGATTCTGAAATAGACAAATATTTCAGTGCTTACAGAAAAACTCACAACCAAGGTGTTTTTGATGCATATAGTAAAGAAACTAGAGCAGCAAGAAGCGCAGGACTTTTAACAGGACTTCCAGATGCTTATGGTAGAGGAAGAATTATAGGAGACTATAGAAGAATTGCTCTTTATGGAGTAGATTTCTTAATAGAAGAAAAGAAAAGAGATTTAGATAATTTAACTGGTGATATGCTAGATGAATTAATCAGATCAAGAGAAGAAGTTAATGAGCAAATTAGAGCATTAGCTGCAATAAAAGAAATGGCATTAACTTACGGAGTTGATTTATCAGCACCAGCTACAACAGCAAGTGAGGCTGTACAAGCGGTTTACCTTGGGTATTTAGCAGCAGTTAAAGAAAATAATGGAGCTGCAATGTCATTTGGTAGAACAAGTACTTTCTTAGATATATTCATAGAAAGAGATATACAAGCTGGAATATTAACTGAAGGTGAAGCACAAGAATTAATTGATCAATTAATAATCAAATTAAGACTTGTAAGACACTTAAGAACTCCAGAATACAATGATTTATTTGCAGGAGATCCAACTTGGGTAACTGAGTCAATTGGTGGTATGGGTATAAACGGTAAGTCTTTAGTTA
>NZ_JBOFRG010000105.1:0-11183 GCF_051650885.1 Clostridium sp. | reverse complement strand
AAACTCCTGTTTCATCAACTAAGGCACAAGTTGCACATTTTGATGAGGAGTCTACGCTTAAAACTAACATTTATAAAATCTCCTTTGTAATATAATCATATTCGTTTCCATAAGTATTAATATGAATCCTACGGAAGTTTTCACCTTTAGATAAATCTTTCTCTATAAAAATATGTATATAATCTTTAGGTAAAATTTCCTCGATATAATTAGCCCATTCAATTATAGAAACAGCATCTGAGAAAATATAGTCATCAAAACCAATAGCATATATTTCATCAGGGTCATTTACTCTATAAACATCAAAATGATAAAGATTAAGCCTTCCACTATGATATTCATTTACTATATTAAAAGTTGGACTTGTTATAGGCTCATGAATATCTAACCCTTCTGCAATTCCTTTAGTGATATGTGTTTTTCCAGTTCCTAAATCACCAGTTAAGCAGATGATATTAGAAGGCTTAAGTATTTTTCCTATATTAAAACCAATAGATTTAGTTTCCTCTATTGAGTTAACTTCAAAAATCATAATATGTCTCCTTTCTCCATAATAATCTTTACCTTTTATTCTATCCAAAAATTAAGGATTTGAAAAGCTATACTAAATTTATTTTACATTAAAGATAAGGAAATATATTTAAGTTGAAAAAAGATTATTAAACGTGTAGAATGAGAATAGACTAAAATTTTACAAAAGTAAGTTTTAAAAGTTCCCTGGAGGTGGAGAAGTGAAGAGGTTAACTTTTATTATGCTTGTGATTACAGGTGTGTTTTTCTTAGGGTTAGGCGGTTTTTCAAAACCACTATTAGCAGACACAACAGGTTCAAAGCAAACTAATAGAGGGGTTTATTTAAATATAATGGCAAAAACTAAAAGTGAATATTATATGATAGATGCATTAACAGGAGGCAGACATAACATAGAGTATATGTTTAACAATGCTAAAAATATGGCAAACTACAAGCCAAATAAAAGTGCTATAAATAATGTATCAAACATGGATTTATTCTTTTACTCAGGGAATAACAGTGACAAATGGATGGGAAACTTTTTATCAGAGCTTAATAAAAGTAAGGTAGGAGTAATAGATATTTCTAGAGGAATAAGAGTGAAAACTATGACTGAAGATGGAAATAAAGTAACAAATCCATACTACTGGACAGGACCAAATGAATATGAAGTAATGCTATATAATGTAACATCAGCACTACAAGAAAAAGATCCTGCAAACAGAAGTTTTTATGAAGATAATTATAATAGAATAATAGATAGTGTAAATAAAATGGTAACTGATTTTAATACTCTAGTTAAAAAATCAAAAAATAAACCAATATTTTTAACAAGAGACAATACATTTGAATACCTTTTATCAGACTTAGGAATTCAATATACAGTAGTACCAGAAACAGAAAGCTTTTCAGACTATATAACTCAAAACAACCTAGATGAAAAGGATGTTGTAGTTATAAAAGATAAAAGTGATAAAGAAAAAATAGATGTAAATAATATTACATTAGAAAAAGAAAATCTAAATATCAGTTATTTAGAACTACTAGAAAATAATATAAATACAATAAGTAATGTATTTAAATAAGAAATAGTGAGGTTGTACTACCTCTGCAAAAAGCACTTAGATTTTTATTTAAGTGCTTTTTTATTTTTAAGGAAATCCATTATTTCGTTAAAGTTAGCGTTATCTTTAGGAATTATAAGTGGAAGAGGTTTGTTTTTAAAAATTAAAATTAAGCTGTTATCGTAAAATAAAATATCAATTAATAAATTAAGAGGAAAAGTCTCTTTGAAAGAAGAAACTTCTAAATATAAATTAGAGTCTGTAATTGAAACATGAATTAAATTAGTATTAAAATTTTTCTTAAGATAAGAATTAAATCTTTTAATAGGATTTTTCAATAAAAAAAATACGATAAGAAGTAAAATAGTAGTGATAAGAGCAACTAAACTAGAAGTATCAAATTGCTTTTTAGATAAATAGGAAAAATCGAGCAAGATAAAACATATAAAACTAAATAATAAGCCATATTTAGTATTTCTAATTTTTTTCACTGACTGAGAGTCTTTATAGTAATCAGAAATATAGGTAGAAATTTTACTTATATCAGTATTTGTAAATTTAAAATCAAATTCAAAAAGAGTTTTATCCATAAATTTCACATCCTTTCATAAATAGGATATCATTTATAGGAGGAATTTGGAAGGACTGAAATTTAAATCAGGATAAAATAGTGATTAGATTGGAGCAAGACAATAATCATTAGAAACAAGCTAAAACTTTTTATTTTTAAATAAAAAATGTTGACTAAGCTTTAAAAACATATTATAATAATATTTGTTCTGAAGGGGTATGGCTCAATTGGTAGAGTAGTGGTCTCCAAAACCATTGGTTGTGGGTTCAAGTCCTACTGCCCCTGCCAAAAGCACTTAGATTTTTATCTAAGTGCTTTTTTATTACGGAAAGTAGAAAATGGATAAAAGTAACATAGGAAATACATTTATAATATTGAACAAATATGATATTATTATGATATAAATATTAAAAGTGAATAATTTTATTATATCTGGGAAAAATCTAAGTAAATAAGTAAAAGAGGTGATTTCAATGGCAACAAAAAGTATTAGTAAAGAAATAAGTTTTAAAAATGAAGGATTAGCAGAAACATTTTTAAAGGCAATAGAAACTTCTAAAAATAAAAAAAATGATAAAGTTAAGTTTGACAGAGAAATAACTGAAGTAAAAGGTAAAAATATAAGAACTTTATTTGGAATGAAATAGATGGAAAATTACATAGAAATTTCGTTAAAAGAATTATTAGAAGAAGTGGGAGAGGAAACAACACGTGAAATCCTCTCTCAATTTTATTGCCCTAATCCAGATGTTGAAATATTTTTAAAGAAAAAAGCTATAGAGCCAGCAAAACAAAAAATAGCACCAACACATCTGATATTCATCAAGAAAAATGAAGTTGATATGAAGCTTATAGGATATTACACGCTAGTTAATAAAACATTGAAAATTGAAAAATTTTCTCTATTAAGTAGAAAAATGAAAGATAGAATAAAAAAGTTTGGTGAATATATAAGTGAAATAGATAGTTGTGTTATAAATGCTCCTTTAATAGCACAGCTAGGAAAAAACTTTAATGAAACATTAAATTTAGAGATAACAGGAGATCAATTATTAGAACTTGCTTGTAGAAGAATTAAAAGAGTACAGAATGATATTGGCGGAAAGGTTACATATTTAGAATGTGAAAATAAAGAAATATTAAAAAAATTTTATGAAAGAAATGGATTTATAAAGTTTGCAACTAGAAAAGTAGATGAAGATGAAGAGGAAATACAAGGTGAAGAGTTAGTGCAATATTTAAAATATTTAGAAGGCTGATGAAAGTGATAAGGGCGGAGAAAAAAATAAACTACATAAAAAAGAGTCATATATACTATCTAATATATATGGCTCTTTTGGTGTTAACCGATACTTATATTATATTGTGATAAGATTCCACTTAAAGCACCTGAGAACAAGCTACTAACAGTGAAACCTATAGTTAAGACAAATAATGCAATAATTCCAAAAAGAATAAGTGGTGCTACAAGGTTAGTTCCACCAGTAGCTTTTAAAATTTCATCTTTATGTTTATAGCTTTGAAGTGAATTGTTTATTTTTCTGATTCTATGTTTTGCACTATTTAGATACATTGAGTTTCCGAAAAGTCCAAATAGAACCATTAAACCAATTCTTAAAATTGAACCTATAAAAGGAAACATAAAAGAAAAGGAATCTAAAACAAATTCAGCTATAAAGAATATTAAAAACCAAATGTATAGTTTACGATAAAGAAGCCAAAATGGTGTAAATAAGAAGCTACACCAATTCCATGAGACAAAATTATCAGATTCTTTATGTTTATTAAAAACACTGTGGTAGTAATCAAGATTTTTATATCCTATATAAGAATATAAATCATGATTTGGAACAGAAGCCTCACTATCATTATTAATGGGATTAATAATAGTATCTTCTACATTTTTTCTTTTTTCATCAAAAGCGTTTAAATCTTCATTCATAAAAAGACCTCCTAAAGTTTTGATATTAATAGGTTTTGCAAAAAAATATTTTATATACATGTAATATAAAATAGAAAAAAATAAAAATTTGTTATAGAATTAAAAGATAGACATAAAAGAGGAGGAAATCTATTTGAATATAAGAGACTTAGAGTATTTTAAATGTTTATGTGAAGTAAGGAGCTTTACAAAAACAGCAGAGAAGTTATTTATATCTCAGCCATCAGTAACTTTGTCGGTGAATAG
The DNA here is from genome assembly GCF_051650885.1 of Clostridium sp. GTDB lineage: Bacteria > Bacillota > Clostridia > Clostridiales > Clostridiaceae > Clostridium. Next base: position 6,847 of record NZ_JBOFRG010000105.1, on the reverse strand, counting down.
ACTTGAAAAAGATTTAGGGACAAAGCTAGTTATGAGAAGTCATTCAAATAAAGAGATAAAGATAACAGAGAGTGGACTTGTTTTGAAAAAGAGAATTGATAATATACTTCATGAAATTAGTGAGGTAAGAGTAGAGATAGATAAGTTAAAAAGTAAGAAAATAAAGCTTGGAATTCCTCCAATAATAGGAGCATATTTTTTCCCAAGGTTTGTTAGTGAATTAGTTCAAAAGGGCTTTATAGAGCATATTGAATTTGTTCAAGCAGGTTCTGTTAAGATGAAGGAACTTTTACTTACAGGACAGGTTGACATAGCACTAATGGGGTCTCTTGAAATTTTAGAGGATGAAAGCATACAAAGTGATACTCTTATAAAGGATTCCTTTGTAATGTGTATAAGTAAAAATAATGTTTTATCTAAAAAAAGTGAGATTGATTTTTCTATGCTTAAAGATGAGCAGTTTATAGTTTTAGGTGATGGGTATTTGCATACTCATGTATTAGAAAATTTACTTAAAAAAGAAAATATAGAGCCACAAAAAATATATTATACAAATGAAATTCAAACTGCAAAGTCATTAATAGCAGCTAATTTAGGTGTTGGAATTATGGTGAAGATGGCAGTTGAAGAAATGCTTGGGATACAAACTATGGAATTTAAGGAACCAATAGATTTTTATATATCGATAGTTGCAAAAAAGGAGCACTATTTAACAGATATTGAAAAGGATATTATAAAGACTATAAAAACTAAAAATAAAGAGATAAATGAAAGAGAATTATAAAGTATAGAAGTTACCTTTAATTAAATAGGGTAACTTTTTTTGTGATAATTATCATGTTATAAGTAAAACTTATGAGCGGATAAGAAAACTATATTTTTAATTTAGAAAAAAGAGGGATATAATAAAATACAAGAAAAGGAAATAATTAAGTTTTCAGAAAATAATCAAAAATCAAAATATATAAATGAAAATAAAGTATGTTTTAATCTATATGTTTTGAAAGAGATAAAGAAAAGGAAGGTAATAAAGATGGATTTTTTTAAAGAAAGTTTAAGAGTACATGAAGAGAAAAAAGGAAAAATTGAAGTAATTTCAAAGGTAAGAGTAGAAACTAGAGATGATTTAAGCATAGCTTATTCACCAGGAGTTGCAGAACCTTGTAGAATGATAAAAGAAAATGAGGAAGATGTATATAAATACACTTCAAAAGGAAATATGGTTGCAGTAGTAACTGATGGTTCAGCCGTACTTGGACTTGGAAATATTGGACCTAAAGCAGGGCTTCCTGTTATGGAAGGAAAGGCAATACTTTTCAAAGAGTTTGGTGGAGTTGATGCATTCCCAATATGTATAGATTCAAATGATGTAGATACAATAGTAAATACAGTTAAGCTTATTTCACCAGGTTTTGGAGGAATAAACTTAGAAGATATAAGTGCACCAAGATGTTTTGAAATTGAAGAAAGACTTAAAAAAGAATTAGATATTCCAGTATTCCATGATGACCAACATGGAACAGCAATAGTTGTTTTAGCAGGTGTTATAAATGCCTTAAAATTAGTTCATAAAAAAATTGATGAAGTTAAGGTTGTTGTTAATGGAATGGGAGCTGCAGGAACTGCAATAGCAAAACTATTAATGTCAGCTGGAGTTAAAAATTTAGTTCCATGTGATAGAGTTGGAATAATAAATGAAGATATGGAAGATATAGATTATGCTAAAAGAGCTTTTGCAAAGGTTGCTAACCCAGAAAAAATTACTGGTAATTTAGCAGATGCTTTAAAAGGAGCAGATATATTTGTAGGAGTTTCAGCACCTAATATAGTTACTGGAGAAATGGTTGAAGCAATGGCAAAGGATTCAATTCTTTTTGCAATGGCAAACCCAGTTCCAGAAATAATGCCTGAAATAGCTAAAGCTCATGGAGCAAGAGTTATGGGAACAGGAAGATCAGATATGCCAAATCAAATAAACAACGTATCAGTATTCCCAGGATTATTTAAAGGGGCACTTGCAGTACGTGCAAAAGATATAAATGAAGAAATGAAAATAGCAGCAGCAATGGCAATTGCAAACTCAATAGATGAAAAAGACTTAAATGATGAGAATATAATTCCACCATCATTAGACAGAAGTTTAGTTGATAGAGTTGCGGATGCAGTTAAAGAAGCAGCAAGAAAAACAGGTGTGGCAAGAATTTAATTCTTGCTCCCTCTTTTAACAATAAGTAAAGGATATCAAATGTATAGACCGGTTAGAAAATAAATAAACAAGAGATAAATAGGGAAAAACGGAGGAAAGATTATGCAAATCCCAATTTTAAAATTTATGAAAAAAGTTCCAGGAGGTATGATGGTAGTACCGTTAATACTTGGAGCAATTTTTAACACTTTTATACCAAAATCTTTGATGATTGGTGGATTCACAACATCATTATTTAAAAATAGTGCAGTTCCATTAATAGCGTTATTCCTTTTATGTATGGGATCACAAATTAAAGCTAGAGAAGCTGGAAAGCCAATAAAAAAAGGTTTTGTTTCATTATTAAGTAAATTTTTTGTAGGACTTATACTTACAATTATAGTTGGACATTTCTTTGGAATGAAAGGAATTATAGGAATTAGTCCACTTGTAATAATGTCAGCATTTGCATGTACAAATACAGGACTTTATGTTGCTTTAGCAGACCAATATGGTGATTCGGATGACGTTGGAGCAGGAGCAATAATATCTTTAAGTGGTGGAGCATTCTTTACAATGCTAGCACTTGGAACAACAGGACTTGCGCATATCCCATTTATGGCAATGTTTGCAGTAATATTACCTGTTATAATAGGATTTATATTAGGAAATGTAGACAAAGATATGAGAACATTCTTAGGAAAAGGACAACATGTATTAACACCTTTCTTCTCATTTTCATTAGGAGCAGGAATGGATTTCCATTCAATTCTTAAAGCTGGACTTTCAGGAGTGATTTTAGGACTAGCAGTTGTATTTATAACAGGATTTGTAAACTACTACTGTCATGCGATATTCTGGGGTAAAAAAGCAGTTAACTTTGCAATAGGAACAACAGCAGGAAACCAACTTGCAACTCCAATTGCTGTAGCAGCTGCTGATATAGCATTAAGACCATTAGTAGGAGTTGCAATGACTCAGATAGCAACATCCATAATAATAACAGCAATAATATGTCCATTTATGGTGGGATATTTAGATAAAAGGCTTAAGGCGAAAGAAGCTAGAAAAGGCTTGAATATGGCAACAGCAGAAGCGGTTTAGATGAATTTGAAATTTAAAATTAAAAATTATTGAAGGAATTGGCATGCCAATTCCTTTTTCTATTGATTGAAGTATTCGTTTTTTAAGATAGAATAATATGAGAAATCACAGATTCCAACGTTACTTGTTCCAGAATGTCTTAATGTTCCTTCATAAGTCATATTATTTTTAAGCATTACCTTTCCAGAAGCAGGATTATTTGGGTCATGCTTTGACTCTATTTTAGAAACCCCAACCTTTTCAAAGAAGAATTTCATTATTAAATCAACAGCCTCTGATACAATTCCTTTATTCCAATAATCAAAGCCTATGCAATAACCAAAGTGAACCATTGATAAAATATCATTTGTTTCAACAATACTTATACTTCCAATTGGATTATTAGAATCAGTTTTCAAAGTAATAGCCCATTGATAAAAGTCCTTTTTTGAATAATCATTAATCCACTCATTTAAAATAGATTTAGATATATTTATACTTGAATGCGGTGGCCAAGACAGAAATTTTGTAACCCGCTCATCTGAAGCCCAATTATAAAACATAGGCTCAGCATCAGTAGGGGTAAATCTTCTAAGTAAAAGCCTATCACTTTCTAAAGAGATAGTTCCTAGATGTTCCATAAAAAATACCTCCTTTTTAAATTTATACAATTATAACACAGAATTTTAGAAGTGGAGCAAAATATTTACAATTAATGTATAGGGAGGTAGAATATAATTAAGAATGAAAAATTAAAAATTTAGAATTAGGGGGAATCGCGAGGGATTCTTTGAGGGAACTCAAAATTTGTCTGGCGACAAATTTTATCGTGAGATGAGTTGCATAATTCTTAATTATAAATTAAAAAGGGGGATGTTATGGGGTTTGATAGGGTTGAGTTGATGGTTCATAATTCAACGGAGGTTGAGATGGCTAGGATTGGTTTTAGTGATAATATGAAGACGAAGATAACTGCTCTTAGTTTAACTATGAGGAATGAAAGAGTTAGTAGAAAGTCTTTGGAGATTGCAGTTTCTGTTATAAAGAAGAATATTTCTATGTTTTCTAGCCTTAGGCGAAATGTTGGAATGCTCGCTTCTGTTTTAGCTTTTGAGGAGGATATGGAAGGAGCTTTAAAGGATATAGTTGAGATTTATAATAAGCTTAAGAAAGTCTTTTTTGGAAGTGAGTATTTGGTTTTGGCAGCTATAACTATTTTTAGAGCTACTGATAGTTTAAGCAGTGATGTGGTTATAGAAAAAGCTAGAAGGTGTTATGAACTTATGAAGAAGGACCATCCTTTTTTAACTGGAAGTGATGATATTTCTGTGGCTACAATTTTAGCTTTGACTTCTGATAATATTGAAGGGACTATGAAGGAAGTTGAATTATATTATGTAGGATTAAATAATATTGGTTTTTGGAAGGGAAATAACCTACAAGCTTTAGCTAATGTTATGCCTATGTTTGAAATAGATCCATATGAAGGAATTGGAAAGATAAAAAGGGTAGAGAAGCTTTTAGCAGAAAATAAAATTCCAGTTAGAGGGGAATGCCTACCTATATTAGGAGTGATTGCAGGGGTAACTAAAGATGAAGTTTCATTTGTAAAGACTGTTAGATTAGTTAGTGATAATTTAAGTGAAATAAAGGGCTTTGGCAATCTGCTTTTAGGGAAAGATTTAAGAAATATGATTGCAATAGGACTTACTTTGCTTAATGAAATTGATGAATTAGATAATGAGAATAGATTAAAGTTTACGAATATAACAGAAAATATTGCGTTGAATATTGAAATTGCAATTGAAATGGCAATAATGGCAGCGAGTACAGCAGCAATTATTGCAGCAAATTCAAATTCTTAAAAAAATAAACCATCAAGTTAAATTAAGATACTTGATGGTTTTTTCTAATGTAAAATAAGTCCAAGTAATGCACATATTAATACAATGAAAATTAGGTTTACTTTCTTTGAGAATAGAAGGATACCAGCAATTATTGTTATAACTATCTCTTTCCAATCTCTGTATGCAGAGCGACTAAGTGAGATAAAGGCACTGATTATAAGTGCAATAAGTGCAGGTTTCATTCCAACTAAGGCTGCATTCCAAATTTTAGAGTTTTTCATTCTAGAAAATGCAAAGTAAGCAATAGTGACTAAAATCATAGGAGCTGTTGCAAGTCCTAATATGGCAACAATTCCACCAAGTAATCCATAAAGCTTAAAACCGATAAAGGCTGAAAGGTTACAAGAAACTGCACCAGGGGAAATTTGTACAATACCAATATAAGAAGTAAACTGACTGCTAGTTAACCAATGATGGTCAGTTACAACGATTTTTTGTATATATGGAAGCATTGCATAGCCTCCACCAAAAGCTAAAGCACCTATCTTTAAAAAGGCGAAATATATTTTTGCAAGTAACATCTATTTAGGCACCTCCCTTTTGAATATTCCAAAGACTATTATTCCATATAAAGCCGATATTATAATTACAAAAGCAGGATTCATATGAAAAACTGTTAATGCAATTAAAGCGATTAATGCAACTATAATATTATGTAGGTTTTTAGGCATCTTTTTAGCAAAATTAACAACTGCCATAAGCACTATCATAGGAACTAAGGCATCAATTCCATCTAAAATATATTTTACATAGATATTATGCTGAAAGCTCATAAAGCAATTTGCAATTATAAATACAAAAATAAATGGAGGAATTATTGCACCAAGGAAACAAGCTATGGCACCAAAAAAACCTGCAAGGCGGTATCCTACAAATAAAGATGAGCCCATTGCAAGAGGACCAGGGAAGGTTTGGCAAAGTCCTATAACTTCCATGTATTCATCATCAGACATAAGCTTTTGTTTATATACAATTTCATCTTGAACAACACCAATCATGGCATATCCACCACCATGGGTTATCATTGCTATTTTGAAGAAAGTGAGAAAAAGGTTTATAATTTTTTTCAAATAATCACGTCCTTATCATTAGATTATGCCTATATGATAACACAAGAGTAAGTATAAAGTTTTAACTAAATGTAAGGTAAAAAAAAACTCTGATAAATAGAATAAAAAGAGATGAAATGTGGGAAAATAATCTGTATTTAAATAATATGAGAACAATAAGAAATAAAAAGAAATGAGAGAAAAAATTGTAATATAATTAGATAAACAAAGGAGGGAAATTATATGATTGAAATTAAAAATATAATTAAGAATTATAAAATGGGGAAAGAGACAATAGTTGCTTTAAATAATGTTTCATTAAATATTAATGAAGGTGAGTTTTTAGCAATTGTAGGACCATCTGGTTCTGGAAAAACAACGCTTATGCACATTGTAGGAGGGCTTGATACACCTACAAGTGGAGAGGTAATCTTTGATGGACGTGATATCTCTAAGTATAAGGATAAAGAGATGTCTAAGTTTAGAAATTCTCATATAGGTTTTGTATTTCAAGCCTTTAATTTAGAGAATACTCAAACTGCACTTGAAAATGTTATGATGCCACTTATTTTTGCAGGAATGGGTAAGAAGGAAAGAAAAGAAAAAGCATTAGAAGCTTTAGA
>NZ_JBOFRG010000104.1:0-29036 GCF_051650885.1 Clostridium sp. | reverse complement strand
ATTATTTTCTAGTCTTTAGAAAAACCGAATTGACTTAGCCAATTCGGTTTTTCTTAATTTTCTAAATTCTTAATTCTTAACTAATTACACGCAATAAGCATTTCTCTAAGCACTTTACATGCAACTGCTGTAGATGTTCCTGAAGTATCATATTGTGGTGATAATTCATTTATATCTATTCCAACAACGTTGTTAAGCTTTTTGAATTCTAATATTCCATTCATAAGCTCTTTAAATGTAACTCCACCTGCTTCTGGTGTTCCTGTTCCTGGGAAAATTGAAGGGTCTAGTACATCTAAATCTATTGTTATATACACAGGCTTATCTTTAATTTTTTCTACTATTTTATCTAAAGTATCTAAATTAAATTTATTTGTGTACATATGCTCCTTAGCCCAATAAAACTCTTCTCTTTCTCCTGAACGGATTCCAAATTGGAATATTTTATCGTCTCCAATTATATCCCAAACTCTTCTTATTACTGATGCATGTGATAATTCTTCACCTAAGTAGTTATCTCTTAAGTCTGTATGTGCATCAAAGTGAATTACATGTACATCTGGATATTTTTCATGTATTGCACGAAAAGCTCCAAGTGTTACTAAGTGTTCTCCACCTATCATAAGAGGTTTTTTGTTATCATTTAATACACTTCTTGTATATTCTTCTATCATTTCTAATGCTTTATTAGGATTTCCAAAAGGAAAATCTAAATCACCACCATCATAGATAGCTAAATCTTCTAAGTCTGCATCTTGATATGGGCTATATGTTTCAAGTCCATAAGACTCACTTCTCATTACTTTACTTGCAAATCTTGTTCCTGGTCTAAATGAAGTTGTTCCATCAAAAGGTGCTCCAAATATTACAGTAGTTGCTTCGCTATATTCAGATTCGCATCCTAAGAATGTTTCTACGTTTCTATTCATGAACACTTTCAAGCATTTCCTTAACGTAGTTTGGTAGTGCGAAGCATCCTTTGTGTAAGTCTGTGTTGTAGTATTTAGTTTTTAATCCTAAGTTGTTCCAAGCTTCAACATCAGCAGTTAATGGGTCATACTTTTTAGAAGCAAATCCAAATAACCAGTGTCCTGATGGATATGTTGGTATGTGTGCTTGGTATACTCTACAAACTGGGAAACACTCTTTAATTCTTTTGTGTGCTCTCTTCATTGATTTAGCATACTCTTCATAGTATGGACTTTCATGTTGGTTAACTAAAATTCCATCTTCTTTTAAAGCTTTAAAACAGTTACCATAGAATTCTCTTGTGAATAATCCTTCACCAGGTCCAAATGGATCTGTTGAATCAACTATTATTAAATCATATTTATTTTCAACTGATCTTACGAATTTTAATCCATCTTCAAAGAAAAGATTAACACGAGGATCGTCTAATTTTTCAGCAGTTTGTGGTAAGAATTTTCTACATACATCAACAACTAATTTATCTATTTCAACCATATCAATATTTTCAATAGTGTTGTATCTAGTAAGTTCTCTTACAGTTCCACCATCTCCAGCTCCTATTACAAGAACATTTTTGATGTTTGGATTTGTAGCCATAGGAATGTGAACTATCATATCGTGATAGATAAATTCATCCTTTTCAGTTACCATCATTAAACCATCTAAAGTAAAGAATGTTCCAAACTCATTTGATTTAAATACGTCTATTCTTTGAAACTCACTTTTGTCTGAGTATAATTGCTCATCTACCTTTATTGAAAATCTAGCTTCTTTAGTGTGTTCTTCTGTGTACCATAATTCCATTTTACATTCACTCCTTAATTTTTCTTATTTTAAAACTTGTAATTCATTTACATCCATATCTTCAGGACCTGTAACAAGGCTTCCCTTTTCTTTAGATGCTTCTATACATTCTATAGCTTCTTTTGTAATAAGCTCTCCTGGTGCAAGTATTGGAATACCTGGAGGATAACACATTACAAATTCACCTGAAATTCTTCCTTCTGATTCTCTTAAAGAGACACTTTCCTTATCCGCATAAAAAGCTTCTTTAGGTGACTTTTTAACTATAGGATTTATATATTCATGGTCAAATATTCCCTTTTTCTCTTTTGTATGAATTCTTTTTATTTCACTTAAAGCTGAAACAAGTCTTTCAATGTTATATCTAGTATCTCCAACTGATATTATTGAAAGTATATTTCCTATATCTCCAAGCTCTATTTGAATTCCATAATCATCTCTTAAAATGTCATAAGCTTCAATTCCTGCAAGACCAATATCTAGTGTGTTTACTGTAAGCTTTGTTACATCAAAATCATAGATATTATCTCCATTCACTATTTCTTTAGAAAAAGCATAGTATCCTGGAATCTTGTTTATTTCATTTCTTGCATATTCAGAAATAGACATAACCTCTTCAAAGATTTCCTCTCCATGAAGTGCTAAATTTCTTCTTGCTATATCAAGAGATGATAGTAAAAGATAAGAACCACTTGTAGTTTGTGTTAAATTTATTATTGTTCTAACATAATGTGGATTTATTCTTTCATTTTTCATAAGAAGCATAGAACTTTGAGTTAAAGAACCACCTGTCTTATGTATACTTACAGCTGCCATATCAGCTCCAGCTTCCATAGCTGACACTGGAAGTCTTTTATCAAAATAAAAATGTGTTCCATGTGCTTCATCTGCTAAAACATACATTCCATGACTGTGGGCTAGCTTTACTATTTCCTTTAAATCAGAACAAATTCCATAGTAAGTTGGGTTATTTACAAATATAGCCTTAGCATCTGGATTTTCTTTTATTGCCTTTTTTATATCATCTAAAGACATTCCAAGAGAAATTCCAAGTCTTCCATGAATTCCTGGATTTATATATATAGGATTAGCTCCTATAAGTATAAGGGAATTTATAGCTGACCTATGCACGTTTCTTGGCATAATAATCTTATCCCCTTCTTTACAAACAGTCATAATCATAGCTTGAACTGCTGATGTAGTTCCATTAACCATAAAGAAAGCATTATCTGCACCAAATGCATCTGCTGCTAATTCCTCTGCTTCTTTTATAACTGAAGTTGGATGACAAAGATTATCTAAAGGCTTCATAGAGTTTACATCAACAGATAAGCAATCTGCACCTAAAAACTCTTTAAGTTCCTTATTTCCTCTTCCTTGCTTATGCCCTGGAACATCAAAAGGAACAATTCTTTGATGCTTATACCAGTCAAGAGCTTCATAAATAGGAGCTCTTTCTTGAGGAGATTTTTCCTTCATCTTAAATTCCCCCTTTTAATAAATATTTACTCCACCATAGATTTCTATCATTTCTTTTGATAATCTATCTCTAATTTCTCTTCTCTCATTTGGTGATAACTCATATTGGTCTGATTTAAATAAATAATTGTTTAATTTAATATCATTAACCATCATTTTTGTATGGAACATATTTGCTTGGTAAACATTCATGTCTATACAATCATAATTCTTTAAAGTTTCCCCATCTATATAATCTTGTATTGATCTTATTTCATGATCAATATAATATTTTCTTCCCCCAATATCTCTAGTAAATCCTCTAACCTTATAATCAACAGTAATTACATCAGAATCAAAACTGCTTATAAGATAATTTAAAGCATTTAATGGCGATATTTTTCCGCAAGTTGATACATCAATATCAACTCTAAAAGTTGTTATATCATTATTAGGATGACATTCAGGATAGGTGTGAACAGTTAAATGACTCTTATCTAAGTGTCCCATTACACTATCACGAAGTGGCATATATGAAAATTCCCCTTTATTACATGAAGGATCTATTAATGCAACAGGCAGTGCTTCTTCTGTAATTAATACATTAACACTAGCTCCTTGTGGCTCATAATCCTGTTTTGAAATATTTAATACGTGTGCTCCTATAATCTCCGTTACATCACATAATATTTTTGTTAAACGCTCTGAATTATATTGCTCATCAATATACTTAATATAATCTTCTTTTTCTTTTTCAGTTTTAGCGTAACAAACGTCATAAATATTAAAACTTAAAGTTTTAGTTAAATTGTTAAAACCGTAAAGTGTTATCTTTTCTTTCAAAACTAACCTCAAATCCTTTCATTTTATAATTTTCATGCTCTTTTTCTTCTTAAATCAGAACTTTTTTATTAAATTTCTTAATATTACTAAACATGCTAAACCTTAGCTTATAGCCTATAATAAAGCTATTTGACCAATTCTTATACTAGAAATACTAAATATAAAACTTGATATTACTAAACTTTCATCTAAAAAAATATTAAATGAATTTAACTGTTTATTAAACCATTCATCCATTGTTAATTATTTCAATATCGTACTACATTATATACCACCCAAATTTCTAAGTCAATTCTAATTTATAAAGTTATTTCTTTATTAAAATAGATAACTTTTTGTATTTATTTTTAATAAAGAGTTAAAAATATCTATCACATAAAATCATTAATTAAAATAAACCATTGTTTTCACAAAATCATATATTAATAATAATCCCAGTAGAAAATTCCACTGGGATTATTATTTTCAATATTACTTCCTTTAATTAAGAATACTTCCTCTTATCTTCTCTGCAATTGGAGCTAGCACCACTGCAATTATAATTCCAACAACAACCTCAGATAAATCACCAACAAAATGAGCAGCTGCATAAGAAATACTTCCAACTAAGCCTACAGCAGCCCCTGTAATAACTCCACCCATTATTGCATTGGCTATAAAATATCCAATCAAATTCACTACTCCGCCTACCACAAAAGCAAATATGTACAACTTCATCGACCTTTTTTCACATCTATCTAAAATAGCCGCAACAGTCAAAGCCATAAGTCCTTTTATTACAAAAGTAAAAGGGGCCCAAAGGACATATCCAGCAGCTATATCAACAAGTGCCATACCAATAGCCCCAGCTAAAAACCCCTTCTTCTTTCCAAGCAAAAGAGCCCCAATTAAAACCATACAATCACCAGGTTGAATAAAACCATCAACTGTAGGTATTTTTATAATACTCCCCGCCACAAAAACTAAAGCTATCATAAGTGCCGTAAAAATAAGCCCTATAATCTTTTTATGCTCCTCACTAGTATTCATCTAAATCATCACCTTCTCTTATGTTCTAACATAATCATATATGGATATTTTTTCTTTGTAAATCCCATAACATTTTATTCATATTTATAGTATGATTAAAATCCTTCCTTATATACCTAGACAAGCCTTCCATACTACATCAGGCAAACAAACATAAAAACAAGGACATAAATTAGACATAAAATTGTACCGGTTCAATTTTAATTCTTAATTCAACTACGTTATCACCGAAAACTGAACTGTCACCGTTGTTTTTCCAGGTATTGTCCCGACTAATACTCCCCCTATAATATTTCCTCCATAGGCTACATTATCTATAAAAATTGAATTTGGAACTAAAGTTGTTCCATTTGGCAAAGTATCATAAAACTTTGCACCTGTAACAGTATAGGCTGCAATATTTGTAATTTCTACAGTATAAGTTATAGTTCCACCTAAATAAGTTACCGTTGGATCTACATATTTTTTTAAAGCTATAGGCGGTAAACTAGCTGTTGTTATAGCCGCACTACTAACCACAGTATTTGTTACAACTGCTATAGTTGTTGGATTTGCTGTAAAAGAATACTGGGTCTTAAATGTATTTACGTAATCTTGCCTATCAATTAAATCAGTCCCCACATTTGCCTTAAAGGAAATAGTCACCACTCCATTTGGAGGTATACTATTAGCTAATACTATCCCTGTCTGGATATTTCCAGAACTACTCACTCCATCTATCATTACAGTATTTGGTATGAATTGGAATCCTGTTGGCAAAGTATCTATTACATTTACATTTATAGCATTAGCAGAACCTGTATTTTGAATAGTTAATGTGTATACTACTGTGTCACTATTTTGAACAAAACTTTTATCTATAGTTTTACTTGATACTATAATAGCTGAATTTTGAAGTACTGATATAGCTAAAAATTGAAGTTCCATAGAATCCCCAGCTGAAAAAGGTAATCCAACTGTAATACTACTTGTTCCATTAGTAAGGCCAGGGCTTCCATCTACATTTGTTATATCATACCCATATCTATAAAAAGGTGTTGCACCAACATTTAAATCAGCAAAACTCCCAACAGTTGCAATATCTCCATTGTAATCACATATATATCCTCTATAAAAATTATTCGAAGGATTATTAGGTCCTGCAAGCCTAACCCCATTTAACGTAAGTCCATCCCCCGATGGAGCATCTCCATAAATAGCCGAAATTGCAACTCTTGATTTAAGAGGTCCTGATGTTGGCGTATATACCCCATTTATTGTCGTTGATGATGCTGCCGGATAATTAAAATTGGCAACACTAAAAAAATCAACACTACTATAATCAAAACTTGAATGTTTAAATACAACACATAAAATCCAACCAAGTCCTATAGTTGGCATAATCCCCTTTACATCTGCCACACTATACTTTCCAAGGCCTGCAGCTTTTACAATATTTGTTACATCTGCTCCTGATGTATAACAAATCCTAAATGTATCTGTTCCAGTTTGATTATATAAAGGATTTGGAGCTATATTTGTTGTAGTTCCTGTAGGATCAGTAAATTTAATCGATGTAGTTGGAACAGATGAGTTTTGTCCACCCCAATTTAAAAAAGCAAAAACAATTTCAGCATCACTAGGCACAGTCCCCGTATCAGGATTAAGCTCTGCCCACGACCCATTTAAAGATTGAGTAAGAGTCGTTCCTCCATAAGTTAATGGATCTGTTGAGATAGTCCCCGCTGAATTTAATGTTGTATCTAATGAAATGTAATGATTTGCTGTTGTAGCTCCTTTATCTACTCCTAGTGTATTTCCAGTTTGAATTATTTTATAATATCCAAACCCTTTAAATGCATTAATAAATGCCATCTAACCTTCCTCCTTATTCATATTATCATTTATTATATGCATCCCTAATCAAACCTTCTACACTCTCCTATTACCAAAACACAAAAAAATAGACTAGTCCCCTAATCTATTCCTTAATCTTTCAACTCATATAAATACCTGTAACACTTCTAACCTAATTAAAATCTTACCTCTTTACTAAAAACTTTTCCTTACCATAAAATTTACCACCAAGTAAATTTTAATCCCACCAAAAGAAGACTTGCTTGCAAGTCCCCTTAATTCTAAATTTTTAATTCTAAATTATTAATTACTTAACTATCCCTAAAATATACTCCTTAAACTCCCCAAAAGTACAATCTACAATAGAAGCACCTTTATTAAGCTTCTTACTTTGGAAATTAAACTCTGCAGAACCATAGTTAAACATAGCTCCAAGCACAAGAAGAGATAATTCATTTAATCTATAATTAACTCTCTTTACAGAAAGTCTTTTCAAGAAAATCATAAACTCCTTAACATCTCCAATTTCATTATTCTTATCTAAAATCACAAGTGCCTTAAAGAAATTAAATCCCCCAAGTAAAGGAATCATATCTCCATCTTCCATATAAAAAGCTTTATCAGTCTTTAAGAAATACTTAACCCCCTTATACTCCATGCTTTTAAATTCATTATTTATAGAAACTTCCTCGTCATATCCCTTTAAAGAATCAACCATAGAAAGCCATTTTCCCTCTTCACTGTTATGGAGCTCAGACACTCTTTTTTCAAACTCACCTAAAGCCTCTTCATAGCTTCTAAACTCCTTAATCATTTCACCAGACACTTCTAATCTATAAGTTTTATTTTCATATGTTAAACTAATCTTACTCATCATCATCACTCCTGTATAAAATCTTCTATTTAATAATAATTATTATATAATAAAATTCTGCAAAAATGCAAGAACTATTTTCTCCATTCCTCTCAGTACCTTCCACTTCCCACTTCCCACTTCCCACTTCCCACTTCCCACTTCCCACTTCCCACTTCCCACTTCCCACTTCCCACTTCCCACTTCCCACTTCCCACTTCCCTATTTTCTGCAACAGTCTCTACATCTCCAAACCCTACTCCCTTACTTTCTACCTCTTCCTACTTCCTACTTCTCTCAATAGCAACAATTTTCTATAACAGCCTCTACGCTCTAAACCTTAATCACTTACTCTCCACCTCTTCCACGATTAATTTTACCCCTAGGTAAATTTTGTGTCCCCACAAAAAGTTGCTTGCAACTTCATCCAATTCTAAATTCTTAATTCCCTCAACTCTTCCCTCTAACCTATTAACTCTTAACTCACCTCTGTACATAAATACTACATTTTTGTATAATTATAGTAAAAAGAGGTGATTTAATGATCTTTGGAATAATTGGACCATCAAAAGATGAAATTATGCCTTTTATAAATAAACTACAAAATAAGAAAGTCCTTTCAATTGCAATGTTAAACTTTTATACTGGTGAATTTAATAACGTTAAGGTTGTTGCTTTATATTGCGGTGTATGCAAAGTTAATGCAGCTATTGCAGCTCAAATCTTAATAGATAAATTTAATGTAGACAATATTATAGTAACTGGTGTCTCTGGTGCAATTGATAAAAACCTAAATATTGGAGATACTGTTATTTCAACAGAAACTTGCTATCATGATGTTGAAAATGGAATATTAACTGAATATCATCCATGGATGAAAAATATTTATTTTAGATCTGATAAAAAACTTCTAAATTTAATTAAGGATGTAGTAAAAAATAATACATTCCCACAAAAAATCCACTTTGGAAAAATAGTAACTGGTGAATCATTTATAACTGATACTGGTAGAAAAGAAATAATTGAAAAATATAATCCTCTTTGTGTAGATATGGAGACAGCCGCTATTTCACATGTATGCTATGTAAATAAAATCCCCTTCATAGCCATACGTTCCATAACAGACACAGAAAATGATAGTGGTATAGAGAACTTTGAAGCAAACTGTATCCAAGCTTCAAAAAACTCTCTAACTATTCTAGAAAAAACTTTATTTTATTATAGAAGAAATCACAAACTTTAATCACTTACTCTCTACCTCTTCCACGATAAAATTTACCATCAGGTAAATTTTGAGTCCCCCAAAAGAGTTGCTCGCAACTCTCCCTAATTCTAAATTCTTAATTTTAAAAAAAGTGCCATCTATCTCTAGACAACACTTTCTCATTCTTCCTATTTTGTAGTTTCTTCTTTAGCTTCTGTTTCTACTTCTTTTTCTTCAACCTTCTTTTCTTCAACTATATCTCCCATATACTTGTCTGCAAATTTAAATACTGCATCAAAGTAAGCTTCTGGATTTTTTCCTGCTGCTTCAGCATGTCCTGCTCCTTCTATAGTTACAATAGCTTTATCACAATTTGCTGCATCATATAATTCTTCCATCATTTCATATGGTACAAACTCATCTTCATCACCATGTATAAAAAGAATTGGTGTTTTTGATTTTGCAACTTGGTCTATTGCAGAGGCATCCTTTATTGAATGTCCTGTTTTCATTTTGCATATCATATCAGCACCTTGCATCATTGGGAAACTTGGTAATTTGTATATAGTTTTCATTTGATGTTTAAACTCATTCCATGCTGATGTATATCCACAATCCTCTATAATAGCTCTTACATTGCTTGGAAGTTCTTCTCCTGACACCATCATAACAGCACCAGCCCCCATAGATACTCCATGTAACACTATCTTAGCTTCTTTATCTGTGTTAACTAAATACTCTATCCAGTTTATTATGTCTAATCTGTCAGGCCATCCCATTCCAATGAATTCACCTTCACTTTTTCCATGTCCTCTTAAATCTATTAATAAAAGATTATATCCCATCTCATAATAGTGTTTTCCTATTCTTGACATATATACAGCACTACTCATATATCCATGAACTACTACAGCCCACTTATGAGTTTTTTCTTCATTTTCTATTTTATATGCATGTAATTTTAAATCATCATCAGATAGAATATAAATATCCTTTTTATCATTTTTACTTTCAAACCATTCTAAATCTTCTTTAGTTAAAAGTCCACTAGTTTCATCAATGCTTAATCCTTCTTCATTTGATGAATCTTCCCCAAAAATTTTATCTTTTTTTGTTTTTGTACTAAGTGCTAAATTAAAGAAATAATTACTTCCTGCTATAAATGCTGCTCCTGCAAGAGCTGCTCCACCTACTGCTAATTTAGCTATATTTTTCTTTTTCATTTAAACCACTCCCCTTTAAAATTTTCTTAACTGTATAATTCTTTATAGATTTTGTCATTTTTAAGAACCTTTTGTACATAAGCTCGAGTCTCACTAAAAGGTATGTAATCTAAGCTAGTCCCATTTTTCGAGTATTCAGGATTATTAAGCCATGACTCTACATTTCCTCCTCCTGCATTATATGCAGCTATTACAAGAGTTGGGTCATTATTAAACCTTTGTATTAATCTACTCAAATAATAGGTTCCAAACATTATACTAATATTTGGGTCATACAACATACTCGGCTCAAAGTTACTTATTCCAAGTTTTTCTGCAATATCACTTCCTGTTTCATCAGTTATCTGCATTAGCCCTTTAGCTCCTACATTTGATTTTGCATTAGGATTAAAATTACTTTCTGTTTTTATAACTGCATCTACAAATTTAGGGTCAACACCAAATTCTTCACTGTATTTTACTACGTAAGAATTGTATTTTTCAGGATGAGTTATATAAAGATACTTCTTATAAGCTTTCCCTATAATAAATTTCCCCCCTAAAATAACTAAGACAAGTATTACAATTAATAGTATTATTCTTTTTAACTTTTTCATTCTCTTATAGACCTCTTATTTTTTTAATCCTTCTATAATTTAATTAAATTATAGAAAACTTTATACTTTAATATTACCACACTTCTCTTTTCTTTTGTTATTTACTACAATATTTTAATATTTTTTCGAAAGAAAAACACAGGGGCAATACACCTCTGTGTTTTGTTTAATAATTAATGCTCGTACTTATCTACATTTTGAATTAAACTTTGGATAACTTCCGTTGCATCCATAAATTTAGCAATAGATTTTCCTTCATTTAATCTTTTTATTATTCTTCCTATAAACTCAGACATATCAACCATTCTGAACCACTCCGCTTCTCTTAAGTTTTGTGGAACATAAGTAAGGTTTGTTGAATAAACTCTCTTAATTACCCCTTCTTTATAGAAGTGATTGAATTTTTCTAAACCTTCATTGAATAATCCAAAGCTAGTTGCTACATAAACATTTCTTACATTTCTAGCTTTTAATTCTTTAGCAATATCAAGAACCGACTCACCAGACGCTATCATATCATCAACAATAAGAACATCTTTTCCAGCTACATCTCTTCCCATATATTCATGCTCAACTATTGGGTTTTTACCATTAACTACTACAGTATGGTCTCTTCTCTTATAGAAAAGTCCTACATCTACTCCAAGTACACTTGAGTAGTAAATAGCTCTATCCATAGCTCCAGTATCTGGGCTTATTACAAGTAGCTTTTCTTTATCTAACTCTAAATCTTTTTCTTCTGTTAAAAGATTTTTTACTATTTCATATGTTGGATATATGTTTTCAAAAGATAATAATGGTATTGCATTTTGAACATTAGGATCATGAACATCAAATGTTAAGATTTCATCTACTCCTAAGCTTTCAAGTTCTTGAAGTGCTAATGCACAGTCAAGAGACTCACGTCCTTTACGTCTATGTTGTCTTGATTCATATAAAAGAGGCATAATTACAGTTATTCTTGCTGCCTTTCCTTTTATTGCTGATATAGTTCTTTTTATATCTTGAAAATGTTCATCTGGTCCTTTATGATTTTCAAAACCAAACATTTTATATGTGCAGCTATAATTTCCAATATCACAAAGAATGTACATATCTTTTCCTCTTACTGTTTCAGCAATCTTGACCTTACCTTCTCCATTTGAAAATCTTATTTGATCTGTTTCCACAAGGTAAGACTCTTCCTTGTTTCTTTTTTCTCTAATGTATTTATCAACAGCATTTCCAACCTCATTAAAGCTATCTAATACTATTAATCCAAGATCATGAGTTAATTCCATAGTTACAATTCTCCTTTTTAGACAATAAAAATTTATTAAGTTTCTGTTTCTAGTATATATCAAAAGTTTACATAAATAAATATATTTCGATAATTTTTTATTTATTTTTAATATACGCTAATTCACTTTTCTATTCTTTAATTTAGTGCAATTCCTTTTTATTACACTTATATAGAGTATGCTAATCCACTTTTAAGAATTTTAAATATATATTTTGTTAATTTTTATGATAAAAATTTGATTTATATATATATTTATTATATTATTTAGAAACGGAATTTATTATACAAAAGAAAAATTACAAAGATTGGAGATTAAAAAATGAAAAAATTCTTTGAAGAATTTAAAGCCTTTGCTTTAAAAGGAAATATTATTGACTTAGCAGTTGCAGTAGTTGTTGGGGGAGCTTTTAATACTATCGTTAAATCATTAGTTAATGATATTATTATGCCTCTTGTTGGAGTTTTAACTGGTGGAGTTAACTTTAATGAGCTAAAAATAACTTTAGTACATGCTATTGGTAAAAAACCTGCTGTAACTTTAAATATAGGAACATTTATACAAAACGTAGTTAACTTCCTTATTATAGCTCTTTCTATATTTGTGGTTATAAAATTATTCTCTAAATTACAGAAAAAGAAAGAAGAAGAGGTTGTTGAAGAAGAACTTGAAGCAAACACAGTTCTTTTAACCGAAATAAGAGACCTTTTAAAAGGAAATGCTACAGATGAGAAAAAAGAAGAAATAGCTTCAACTACTCTAGAGTCAAAAGAAGAATCTTCTATTAAAGATAAATAGAGTACAAGCCATTTTAAGAGAATCTATAAGATACAAGTTCATTACCTATGAACCATCTTCATAGATTCTTTTTTTATAATTTGACTTATTTAAAAAGATTAAGTATTATTTTTTTAAATAATATTTAGACAAAGGATGAGATTTACTATGAATGAAAATTATTTTGAAAGCCTTTTATCTATATCAACAGATAAAGTGCAAAATGTAAATGAAGCAACTATGCATTATAATAGATATGAACCGACCTCTTATTCTTCCCTTGAAGAATTTTTCAAAGGACATCCTCTTTCACCTAAAGATGAAATTGTAGACTTTGGATGTGGACTAGGTCGTCTTAACTTTTATTTAAACTATAAATTTGGTGCAAAAACCACTGGAATTGAAATGAACGAAGAACTTTACAAAGGTGCGCTAAAAAACTTAGACTCTTTTAAAGACTCAAAATATAAATCTTCAATAAGCTTTTTTAACGGACTTGCTGAAGAATATCCCATACTAGATACCCAAAACATATTTTACTTCTTCAACCCATTTTCAGTTCAAATTTTTATGAAGGTTTTAGAAAATATTCTAACTTCCTTTTGCAAAGCCAAAAGAGATATTTATCTTATTTTATACTATCCATCAGAAGACTATATCTTCTTTATAGAAAACTGTAATCTTTTCTCTTTAGTAGAAGACTTTAAACTAAAAAACTTTAACAAAGACTCAAATGAACGTTTTCTTATTTATAAAAATGCTTTTTAACTAAATGTCCATCTTGCTAATTAATCTTAACAAGATGGACATCTTCTTATCTCTTAGAACTTTTACTCAAATTCTTAAATTTTTTTAAAGCTTCAATAACAATATATTTATTAAAAGTAACGCTATAATTATACTATAAAAAATATAATTTTTCTTAGTATTCATAGCATTCATTTCATTTAGTTTTGAAATCAAAGTTTCCTTAACATAAGTAATATCATTTTTTACATTCGTAATTTCTTCATCTATTACTTTATTACTCTTTTCTTGATTTTCTTTCACTTCATTGATTTCATTTTTGACTAGATTTTGATTTTCTCTTAAAATTTCTTGTATCCTTTCAAACTGTTGATTAATCAATATATCTTGTTCTTCTTTAACTTTATTATTTCTTTCACTACTCTCTAATTCAAATCTACTTAATTTACTTTTATGCTCTTCTCCAACATCTTTAACTAAGCTTTGTAAAATTTCAATCTTATCTCCTACTTGTTTTTCTTTATCCCCTATAATCTCATTAGTAAGTTGCGTGCTACCTTTGACTATTTCTTCAATTCCAGCTAATGCATTCTCCTTGCTTTCTTTAATTTTATCTAATATATCCTCCTTACTTTCTTCAATTCGTTTTAATATCTTTTTACCATTATCTTCAGAACTGTCTTCTATCTTACCCAATGTTAAGTTAAGTCCAACAACTTTATTCTCAACACTTTTTAAATCCTTTTTTAATTTTTCACTATTTTCTTCATTTATTTTTTTTATATCATTTATAAATAACTCACCTATTATCTCTTTTAAACTCTCCTTAGCCTCTTGTCCCATATCATTTTTTATCATTTCAAAGTCTCCTCTAATTTACTCAATTCATCTGATATTAAATATAAATACATTAAATTTGCTATTTTCTCTTCACTATTTGTTTTTTCATCTTGAATCTCTCTATTAATACTTTTATACTCTCTTTTATATCCTTCATGTAAAAATTCACGATATTTTTCGCTTGCTTTTAAATCCTTATTCGCTCTTTCCATATACACTCTTAATTCTTGCTCTTTAGTCTCTTTTTCCTTTTCTAACTGCTCAATATGTCCCTTCATATATCCTTTTCTTATTTCATATGCCTTTATTCGCCCATCTAAATTTTCAATATTCTTCTTATACTCTTCAATATGTCTAGAAGCTATCTTTTCCTTTTCATCTTTTATTATTTTTATTGCTCTACAATTAGCACTATTAACAGCTTCTTTCACACTATCCCTATCCTCTTCAAAGTTTGAATCTATATAGTACTTATCAATCCAGTAAGTGTCTAATCTATTTGATATCCAACTAGCTTCCTCTAAAAAAATATCCATTATAGTATTTCTAACTCTTTGTGTAATGTCTAATTCTTCTAATTTAGAATTTATTTCCAAAATTGTGCTAGAATATTTTCCAACATATTCTGTTATCCTATCTTCTAGATGTCCACTCAAACTCTTTGTATTTTTTTTACCGCCTACTATAGTATCACTTTTATATGAGATGTCCTTGCCCCGAATTTCCCTCAATATTTGTATTCTGTTTAAATACTCTTTCTTTTCATCTCTAATAATTTTTATCAACGTACTTATTTTAAAGATATCTTTACAAGACTCCTTTATCAAAGTTTCTTTTTTGCTTATTTCATTTTTATATGCATTTTCTTTATTTAAAATGTTTTTTTCTATTCTATTATACATTTGCATACTCATCATCAATTTACTATATTCATTTTGTGATTTTATAATTTCTTCTTCTAATTCTTCATAAAGCTGTTCAAATATTGGTGATACCTTTGAAACTATGTCTATTTCTTTCTTTTTTAGCTCTTCCCATGATTCTCCATATTCTAAGGGATATATCATCTTTTCTTTCAATTCAATTTTTTCGCTATCTTTTCTAATATCATTCTCAAAAAGTTTTACATATTCCATTTTCTCCATGATATCTTTTTCTAAAATTTCTTTTTTAGTTGAATTGTTTGATACAGCTCTTGTTAAAATCACTTTAAATCTTTCTGTATCCTCATACCAACAGTCAATTCCTGGTAGCTTTAAATTTTGTAAATATGCAACTTGGTCTGCTCTCTCAATTAGTAAAATCATATTTGATACAGGTACAAATGTTTTTATAATTTTTTCAACATGCTCATACTCAGCTAAATCATCACTTTCTACTCCTGGTAAATCAATGATGTTTATTGCATTTTTCGCCTCTCTTGTTTCAAAATATTTTTTAGGAATAGCTATTTTAATACTTTTTGTATTCGCTTCTCCACGACAAGCTCTCTCTCTTAACTCCTTTAAGACCTCTTGCATCTCCTCTTCAGTACATTTTTTCACATCATCCTTTACTTCTTCATAATAAAAATACTCATCCTCTGATACTGTATATATTGTTGCTGTAATAGTTGCTGAATTTCCTCTTCTTCTTTTGCCCCTTAAAATATCAGATACTTTTTTTATATATTCCTCTTTGATTCCAATTAATTTTAAAATCAATGTTGTTTTACCAACCTGTGATCTTCCGTACACACATACATATATTTCTTTACTTGCATTTATATAAATATCTCGTACATCCTCATCACCTATTGCATTATAAAACTCATCTCTTGCCTCATACGCCCATTTCAATTTATCTTTATATAACTTATCCCAAATAGCAAATGTGTCCATAAATATTTTCCCTTATCTCATTTTTAAATGCATGTAAATCCATAATATTTTTATTGCATCTTATACTCCTTGCCTCTGCTTCCTCTAATCCATATCCCTTTCGTAATTGTTTTTCAATTTTATCAAATATTTTATCTATTAATTCACTAAATTCTCCATCCATTTTAGTAAAATTCTCTTCTTTAATAATATGAATTAGCATTTTCCCTTGATTATCACTCTGCATATCCATTTTATTTATTTTGCTAATAAAATTTATTCCAACTATACCCAGTCCTATTCCTGCACTTATTGCAACTGTTGCTCCTGCAGATAATGTTACTCCTATTGAAGCTGCTATTGCCTTTATAATATCACCTGTTCCGTCTATACTATCAATTCCTAATACTGCTACAATACCTTTTAATACCCCTTGTTTAATATTAATTACATTTCCTGTTAAATCCTCTGCCATATCCATATTATCTGTACTATGCATTCCTGATATATCTGCTCCAAATCCCTCACTATACTCTTCTCCACCTTCTCTTAATAACATCATATTTAATGCTAACAATGGCAGATATTCTATTGAATCAGTTACCTTATCAGTTAAGCTTTCTTTTCCATCGTTTGAAAACAGTGTTACTATATCTTTACAGGCTCTATTTAACTTTTTCCTTTCTTTAATTTCTTCTCTACTTGGTTTTATCTCTATTATTGAAGTTGCTGCTATCTCACGCTCTCCTTCTGAAAGTAATAATTGTTTATATTCTTCTAATACAAAAACTCCTGAATATTCTTCATTCATAGTATCTATCACTAATTTTTCTGATAATGGTGTAATATTAATCCCTTCTCCACACTTCCATGCCTCTATAATTCTTTCTTCAAAATCCTTCCTTTTCTTTAGCGATTCTCCTGTAATAGATCCTACAAACTTTCCAAAAATATTTTTATCAATTATACTATCTCTAAACTTAGTACTCGCTTTTTGCGCAATTTTAGCTAATTCTTCTCCTAGTTTTTTTCTATATATTTTTTTTATTTCATTTTTTTGCTTAGTCATACTTTTCATAATTTTTTGTAAGCTTTCTTTTGCCCCACTATTACGCATATTCGTATCCTCAAAATCAATTACCGATAAGTCCAGCAATATTCCTTCTAAATCTTCTCCTAATATCTTATTAAGCACTTCAAGTTGCTTTAGTCTACTTTTCTTCTGTAAATTAGAGTATTTACCTAAAGCCTTTATTAATTCTTCTCTCCATCTATCTAACTCCGCTTTATCAACTGATGTTCTAATAACCCTATCGGTTTCTTCTTCTGTTATATTAAATCTTTCTATAACTTCGTTTTTCAAACTCATATTACAATCATTACTTTGATCTCCGAATGTTAGTGCTATTATTGGCTTAGAATCATTAAATTCTTGCTTTATATTATTTACTAAAATTGTATTATTGTTATCGTTTAACCTTTGCTCATTAAATACTAAAATGCAATTTGCAGAATTATATAATACATGTCTCGTTAATTCGTTCCATCCATCATTTGATTGATCTACTCCTGGTAATAAAACAAAAGATTTTTCATCTGTTTTAAAATATTTATAAGGTACCTTTAATTCCAAATAAATATATTCACTTGAAGGTTCCATTGCTATCCTCTTAAACTCTTCATTACTTCCAATTTGAACTTCTTGTAACTCTAATAAAAACCTTCCTGTTTTTTCATCTTTAATTTGTTCTACTATCTTAGCACTATAACCATAATCATCACTATTCCATTCAGTTATCATTACAGGTATTTTTTCTCCAATACCTCGTGTTTCTGGTATTATGTCTTCTGGTATATCATAAAAATATTTTAATAAAGTTGTTTTTCCAACTCCTTGTAAACCTGATATTGCAATAGTATATTTTTCACTTAATATTTCAGATACTATTGTTTTCTTTAAAAGATTTTTAATATTCATTTCTATTTCCCTATTACCGTACGGCAATACATCTCTATATAAAATTTGCAATCTCCTATTTAATTCTTTTAAATACACCTCTGGATTTAGTAATATTTCTTCTCTCATATCTTCCACCTTTACCCCTTCTTGAATAATCTATTTTTAGTATTTTTTGTAATTTATTGTTTTATTATATCATAGCTAACTTCATATTATAAGCATCAAACATCGAATTATTCATATACTATTAATACTAAAATTAGGAGTACCTTTTAGGCACTCCTAATTAAATTTATTTGTGTATTTCATTTTGCACTTATATCTTTTATATCTAAGACATTCTCTTAATCTAAATATATTTAGTATTGACATCTTCTTTTTCCTATCCTTAAACTTTTTATCTGTCAATCTTGAATAAATATTCTCCTCTAGACTTTCACCCTTATTTATTTTATCTATAAGCCATTCAAGCTTTACATCTTCTATATTTTTTTCTATATAAATTCCTTTATCCTTAATTCCAAAAAAGCCAATACCTCCAATGCCAATTCCACCTGCATATGTAATACTTTCTGTTCTCTTTGTAAAATTTTCTATAACTTCTAGTCCAAGGCTTCCTTCTTCACCATCTATACTACCGCAATTTACAATGGCATAAAGTTTTTTCTCCTTTGTATTTTTATCTTTTAAAGCATCTTCAATATCCTCTAAAAATTCACAGACACTTGAGGGAATTGTCCCCATATATATAGGACTTGCTAAAACTAGAATACTTCCTTCACTTATAATTTGAAGCTTTTCCTCTCTTGAAAACTTTCTTCCCTGGATATCTACATTTATTACTAATCTTTTTCCATCTATTTTATCAAAAGTTTGTTTTAAAAGGTGCCCACTGCTATCATTAATCTTCTTAGGGCTTCCATTTATAAGTATAATATTTCCCATTATATAATCTCCCCTAAGCTTTTTAATATTTCCTCTTCTTTTTCTATAATTATTGCTTTATCTATATTATCCTTAAACTTCTTTGTCTCATAAGCCCATAACTTTAAAAATGTTTCTTTTTCCTTAGCTCTTAAATCTCCCGAATAGCCTACATTCAAAACATTTTTCACTTTGTTTTTTATATACATATCATATTTTACTTCCTTTATAAAAGTTACATATGATATTCTTCTGTCTAAAACCTTTTTCATTAGACTTGAATGCATCCCATAAACTATTCTAGAAATTAAAATCACCCTTTTGTATTTCTTAAATTTTATCTTTCCATAGTCATCATTCAATATGCACCTATTATTCCTCTTATAACATTCAAAACATCCTACACATTCTTCAATGTTCATTTTTTCTAATTCTAGAACCTCAAACTCTTCCCTTTTTTCTAAGATTTTAGATAAAATTTTATTTCTAAGATTTTTATCTTTTCCTTCCTTATCTAAAATCAAAAGTACTTTCTCCCCCATTTTTCTACTCCTCTATAAAATACTAACTAACCAACTCTATAATACCTTATTTTTCTATTTTTTTCTACTTTTGTAATAAGAAAAGCTCAAGATTAAATCTAGAGCTTTTTCTTTCACAACATTGTTATATTCTAAGATTGCTTTAAAATATCTATTTCATATTAATTAAAATACTACTTACTATATAAAGCTTTCCATGTATTTTCTCCAATAACACCATCTACTGATAGTTTGTTCTTTCCTTGAAACTCTCTTACTCTCTTTTCAGTTAAATCTCCAAATTTCCCATCAGCATTAAATGGAGCCAAGGAATATCCTTTCTTTCCTAATCTTACTTGCATTAATTTAACTATAGCGCCACTCATTCCGTTTTTCAACGTTATACATGCCTTTAATGTTCCCTCACCAAATAATCCATCTACCACTAATTTCGCTCCAAGTTTATTTAATTCTTTTTGTAAATCGACTACTTCTTGACCACTTATAGATAGCTCATATAAGGACTTTTTATCTGAACCAGTTGGTTTTTGTGGGCTTACTGGTTTTGATGGACTTACTGGCTTTACAACTTCACTTCTTGAATCTATTAATACTGCTGTTTTAAATTCATTTCCATCGCATGGTGATATAACTCCATCAACCTTCGCCTTATCAGTATATTGAAAACCTACCCAATTATCCCACACTCTATTATCACCTGGTGTTTGAACACCATAATGAGCTATCCAACATTTATATACTGACAACCTCTTATCAAGTTTAGTATTAGCAAAAGAAGTATAAGTGTACACAATACAATCTAACTTACTTAACTTTTTAAATTCATTTAAAAAAGCTAAACATCTATTAGTAACCTCAGTTGCACCTCTTCCCTTTGTATCAGACTCTATATCAAGCACTGGATATACATGAAACTTTTTATCCTTTATCTTACTATAAAAAAATCTTGCTTGATCTACAGGATCAGAATTTTCACTCATAAAATGATATATTCCTATTTTCAAACCAGTCTTTGATGCTTCTTTAAAATTAGCTTCAAACATTCCATCAACAAATCCAGTACCTTCAGTCCCTTTCAATATTACAACATCAACTCCAAAAGCCTCAACCTTCTTAAAATCAACATCACCTTGCCACTTACTAACGTCTATCCCTTTTAAATTCTTCCCACTTCTACTATCCATAGAGATTCCTCCTACTTACATTTATTATATATTAAATGTAAATTACTTATCTTTTGTTACCCATCTGCACCTCTTTTTTATAAAAAAAGACATAAAATAAAAGAAGACTACAAAAACTGCAGTCTTCTTAAAACATATATTATTTTACTAAAGCTAATGTTTCTTGTGCTATCATTAACTCTTCGTTAGTTGGTACAACGTAAGCTTTTACTTTTGAACCTTCTTTTGATATTTCAGTAAGTTTTCCTCTTACATTATTTCTTTCTCTATCTAACTCTAATCCTAAGAATTCAAGATCTTTAAGACATTCTTCTCTAGTTTCTGGTGAGTTTTCACCAACACCAGCTGTAAATAAGATAACATCAACTCCACCCATATTAACTATAAATGAACCAATTTCTGCTCTTATTCTGTAATGGAATATATCTAAAGCTAATTGTGCTCTGTGATTTCCCTTTGCAGCAGCATCTTCAATATCTCTAAAGTCTGAACTTACACCAGATACTCCAAGTACTCCTGACTCTTTATTTAATGCATTTGAAACTTCTTCTATAGTGTATCCACAGTTTTCAACTAAGAAAGGTACTATTGAAGGGTCAATATTCCCTGATCTAGTTCCCATAGGTACACCAGCAAGAGGAGTGAATCCCATAGTTGTATCTATACACTCTCCACCTTTAACAGCAGAAATACTAGCTCCGTTTCCTAAGTGACAGCTAATGATTTTTAAGTCCTTAACATCTTTCCCCATAGCTTCTGCAACTTTATTAGCTACATATTTATGTGAAGTTCCGTGGAAACCATACTTTCTGATTTTATGATCTTCATATAATTTATAATCTATTGCATATATAAATGCTTTCTCAGGTAATGTTCCGTGGAATGCTGTATCAAATACAACAACCATAGGTGTATTTGGCATAAGATTTTGACAAGCTCTTATTCCAGTTATATTAGCTGGATTGTGTAATGGAGCTAACACGCTACACTCATTTAAATATTCTATAACCTCTTCAGTAACAACAACTGAATTTGAATATTTTTCTCCTCCATGAACAACTCTGTGTCCTACAGCAGTTATTTCATCCATTGACTTAATAACTCCAACTTTCTCATCAGTTAAAGTTTCTAAAACAACTTCAATTGCCGCTTGGTGATCAGCCATTTCTTTTTCTACTGCATATTTCTCACCTTGTGCATTCTTTTGACTTAACTTAGAACCTTCGATTCCAATTCTTTCAACTAATCCACTAACTAAATCACTTTCATTAGTCATATCGATTAATTTGTACTTTAATGATGAACTACCACAATTAATTACTAATGTTTTCATAATATGTATTCCTCCAAGTTTATTATTTTGTTTATTTATTTTTACAGACAATCTAAATAGGAACGTTTTCTATTTTACTATCCTTATTTTGCATGTATTTCTATTTTAATTTCCCTTAATATAGTCTGTCAATAAAAGTAGATAATTATTTCTATTTTTCCTGAAAATTTTCATTTTTTTTCATCTTCCCTTTTAATTTTGTCCAATTTATTAGAAAAAATTCCATTTTTTACTTTAAAAGTTTACTAGATTTTATCTAACTTATAATCTAAAATAAACCAACTTAAATATTTCTCTACATATTTTGTACTAACACCTCTAAATTTATTTATCCATCTATGTATTCTAATTATAACCAATTTATTTTTATGCCGTTCCTTGTTTTCATTTTTCTTACCTTTATTAATTTGCTCTCCTGCAATTCTCATAAAATTATTATATCCAATAAATATTGATGCATCTTTATGTAGCATTCTAAGCATTTTTTCCTTTGTTATTCTAAGCCCAACAACTTCTTTAGTTATTATATTTGCCCTACCTCTATTTTTATCATCAAAAGCAATAATAATTTGAACCCTTCCTTTAAAAGGACTTCCCCCCTTAACACCTTTTAAGTTACCTCTTGTTATATAATCAAATCCCTCACAACTTCCCACCAATAGATTATTTTCATTAGAATCGTGTAATACTTTCATAATCTTATGTCTCCATAAAAATGCTGTAACTACTGTTATCTCCATAGCTCTAGCAATTTCTCTAAGAGTTTTCCCTTCATACATTAATCTAATATAAATCTTCACATTACCTTCAAACTTCTTAGAACAATGATAAAAAGAATCTGTCCTTATAGTAAAAATCCTATTACACTTCTTACATTTATATCTTTGATTTCCCTTATAAAAACCATATCTTTTAAATTCATCACCTTCACAATGTGGGCACCTTTCTTCCATCAAACTCAATCCTCTTCTACATATATTTTATCTAGAAGATATCCATTTTTCATCCATTTTAAACATTTTTATAAAAAACACTCCTCTCTTTTATATCCATTGTCCTCCTTCCTTTTATCTGCATTGTGTTCCTATTGCCCCATCCTTTTATCTGCATTGTGTTCCTTCCTTTCTGTTCTATTAAATTGTTGCACCCTAATTTTAATTGTTCAATTCTAAAAGATACACTATCTTTCAATTCTTTTTTCAATATTACACATCAACTATTCAATATAGTTCTTTCTTCCACTATATAATTCACTCCCTATAAATTGCATCTTCTTTTTTCACCCCTTACTTTACCCCATTCTTCTCTTTAATCAAATTCTAGCTAATATCCAAATTTGGCTTCTGATTTAATAAACCCTTTCTTTTTTTAATTAAAATACTCCATAATCTTTTCGCATTTTAAAACATAATAATTAAAATTCTGTGTTTAATTTACTTTCCTCAATAAAAAATTTTAATTTAGATAACTCATTTTATTAATATCTCCATTTTAGTATTTATAGTTTTTTTAATTTCATATTCATCCCCATTAATCTCACATTGTACTCACATTGCAGCAATAATCTTCTATAACAGACTCTAAGGTTTCTTTTTTCTAAACTCTTCATCTTGACTCCTAATATTACATCCACCTTATCTCCCCTTACGATTCTATATCTTTTTAAGGCTCTATATTTCTCCTTAAAATTCCACATTCTTCTTAATACTTTATTTTCACCCTTTTACTTTTTACCTTTAAAAACAAATTCTAAATTCTATTTTAAATAATACTAATTTTCAAACTATATTCTATATGATAGCAAATTCTGTTGTAGCAACAATTTACTATAACAGTCTCTACACTTCTTATTAGTATAACAGTCTCCTTACTTCTTATTTTCAATACAATAAGCTAAAACTAGATTTTTATTTTTCTAGCTTTAGCTTATTTTTTATTATTTACAAGTGTATTTTACTTTTAAAATTTCACATTCACTGTCATAAGTTACAAAACCAAGGGTGAATCCAATTGGATATTGTAAAATTGTTATTTCTTCAAATACTTTTGCTGCAACCTCTGTATAGTTTCTACATATATTAGAGATATCGTCATTATAAAACTGTACAACACAGTTATCTATTATCCCTATTACATCTGCATCTGTTGATATTGTTTTATCTTTCAACAACACAAGTCCGCCAAAGAATGGATTACATTTTAGTGCACTACATACAACATCTGCTAATTCTTCTGCATTTTTATAAGCATTTTTAGTTTGAAATACTTCCTGCTTTTTGGTATTGTATATTTTTATAGTAACTACAACGCCTCCAAAAACTTTTTCTGTAGGCAATATTTGTCTTAAATTTTTTGCAATTAAATCATCATCTACATTTATTTCTAAAACATACTTGCCATCTACTTCTTTTAGCATTCCAACACATACATGTGGTGAACATCCATAGGTATACTTTATTTGATTTGCATAAGTGTACCATGGTGGTGATAATTTTATTTCAGGTGGTGTTTGTTTATTCTCCATGTCATTCCCCCCTTTTTTTTTTACTTAATATAATATATGTAATATCCTATTACTCTGTGCTAATTTTATACACAAAAATAAGCAAGATGTTTTTACACCTTGCTTTTACTATTTCTATTTAAAAAAGTTTACAAATATAGTTATTATTCCTGAGTTTACAAAATCAATAAATAAACATCCTACTATTGGTACTACTATATATGGAGTGTTTGCAAATCCATATTTATTAGTAAGTGCATCCATATTCGCTACTGCATTTGGTGTTGCTCCCATTCCAAATCCACACATTCCTGATGCAAATACTGCTGCTTCATAATCTTTTCCCATTACTCTAAATGTTAATATATATGCAAATAATCCCATTAGAACAGTTTGTCCAATTAACATAATTAGCATTGGAAGAGCTAAATCAAATAGTTCCCATAGTTTTAATCCCATTAATGCCATTGATAAGAAAAATGAAAGGCTTATGTTACCTAAAACTTCTATTTCTTTTTCTACTAACTTCACTTTTTTAAAGTCACATATATTTCTTATTATAGCAGCAGCCATCATAGCTCCTATATATGATGGGAATGTTAATCCTATCTTTTGAATTAATATTGATATACATGAACCTATTCCCATTGCTATAAATATCCAAGAAACCCCTTTCATTAAACGACTTTGACAAAGTACTGCTTTATCATCTTCATGAAAATCACTTAAGGGTATTGACTTGTCCTCTGTGTGCTTAGGTGTTTTTAAGGCTTTTCTTTCTATTAATGATTTAGCTACTACTCCACCTAAAAAGCTTCCTGCTATAAGCCCAAATGTTGCAGCTGCAAAGGCTACTGATGTAGCTCCTTTGATTCCCATTCCTTCAAATAATGGCCCAAATGAACCCGCTGTTCCGTGTCCACCAATCATAGGAATAGAAGCTGTTGATAATCCTAATAATGGATGTAATCCAAATACCTTAGCTAAAACAACTCCTAGTATATCTTGACAAATTACTAAAAACGCTGCAAGTGCTAAAAATATTCCGACCTTTATTCCACCCTTTTTTAGTATTTTTACGCTTGCTGTATATCCAACTGTTGTAAAGAATGCAGTCATAAACACTGATTGTAACGTCATATCTAAATCAATTGTTGCAATATTCGTTAATTTAAGTATTAATACAAATATTGAAAAAATCAATCCACCTATAACTGGAGCCGGTACACAATATTTATTTAAGAATTTAATTTTATTTCTTAAGTATTTTCCTAAATAAAACATACACGTAGCTATTGCCATAGTTTGAAATATGTCTAATTTTAAATGCATTAAAATCTCCCTTTCTTAAAAGCTTTTAGCCTTTTTCTTTTAATTTTACATTATTTTAATTTTAATTACAAATTAATGCATTTTTTTACAAATAAAAAATCTCCTGATTGCCTAAGCTCTCAAGAGATTTTTCTTTAAAAGAATGTCATATATACTGTCACAACTCCAAGTCCACATACAACTAAATATATAAATATTAATATAATTTTTTCCCATAATTTCAATTTATGTTTTTCAGGTAGTACTTTCCATCCTAATGCTAATAAGAATCCTAATACAATTGGTAATAATAATGTGTTTAGAACTTCTACACCAAGTGTTAATGGTACTAATGGTACTCCTGATAAAACTATAATTCCACCAATTATTAATGCTCCACAATAGAATGTATAAAATAATGGTGCCTCTCTCCATGAGTTATTTAAACTACATGGCTTATTAAATAGTTCTCCAAATCCCCATGATGCTGCAAGTGATACTACAATTGCTGCAACTAGTGCTGCTCCTGATATTCCTATTGCAAATACAATCTTTCCACCTGTTGCTCCTAAAAATGGTGTTAATGCTTCACTAATCTGTTGAATTGTATTTAAAGAAGCATTTGGATTATGCTTTCCTATTGTTGCTGCTACTGTAATTATTATAACTACAACTACTAGTTGTGTTATAAGAGAACCTACTGCTGTATCTATTCTACTATATTTTAAATCTTTTTCAGTTAGCTTTTTGTCTACAACTGCTCCCTGTTGATAGAACACCATCCATGGCATTATAACTGCACCAACATTTGCTGATATTAATAGCCAATAAGCTGAGTCATTTAGTGGTTGTGCTCCAAATATTGAATGCACAACATTTCCATAGTCAGGATGCGCAAAAAACATTGCTGGTATAAAAACTAATTCAAAAAGTCCTACTACTATAGCAACTCTCTCAACTGTTTTGTATTTTCCTGTAGCACTTAAAAGAATTAAACATGCTACAACTAATGGTACCATTATCCATTTAGAAACTCCAAATAAAAGCCCTACTCCCATCATACCTGAGAATTCAGTTATTAATGCACCAATAGTTGATATAAAAAGTGTTATAACTGAAAGATACGCCCATCCTTTTCCGAATGTATCTTTTATAAGATCTCCATGACCTTTTCCTGTTGTTATTCCTATTCTTGTTGTTAATTCTTGTACAAAATATAACATAGGTACTAATATTAAATTTACTAATATTAATTTATATCCCCATTGTGCACCTGATTGTGCTGCTGTAATTATTGATCCTGCATCAGTATCTGCAAGCATTACTGTTATTCCAGGTCCCATTGCCGCTAAAAGCATGAAAAAGTTTCTTTTTCTTCTTTTATTAGCTAATATGTCTTCCCTTTGAAGTCCTGTCATTGTTTTTCGCTCCTCACCTTTATAAATAATTCCTTTTTCTTTGATAATTGTTATCACTTGACCATCATATAACTATTGATAGTCACTGTCAATTGTATCTCCTTACATTTAATATTATGTCCACATACTCTATTAAACATTTATTTTTTTCACTTTTCATTAATATTTCTCACTATTTTAAATTAAATTTAAATTTTATTAATAAATTGTTACATTTTAATGTATTTTATGTTATTATATATTCATAACTTAAATTTTTTTATAAAGGGGATTAACAATATGATTATGAATTTTGAAGAATACAAAAGAAACTTAAAGGAAAATACTGCTTTTGCACCTGGTTTAGATGCACTTTACTCTCATTTAGATAATGTTTATGCAAACCAAGAACCTATTAGTTATAACTTATTTCATTTACCAACTAACTTATTTTCTAATAAAAATTTCCTAAGCGGATTTTCTGTTTATGATAGTACAAGCCATTCAAATCACAATCATATAATTAGTTTTGGCTTTTCAGAGCTTTATGGAAATGAACACTCTTTTATGAGAGAAAAATCTAAGCACGGATATGAAATAACATTAAGAACTTCAAAAGATACTGATAAGTCTGAAGCACTTATGCATGCTATTAACAATATTTATAAATATATTCAAGAAACTAGCTATACTTTAAAAGAAAATACATTCTTTAATTATAGAGAACTTATTGATGAATCTTCAGAATTTGCTGGATTTATACTAGTTAAAGACCATTTTTCTTCTTTAGATACTGTTCACGGAACTGTTGACTTCTTACAAGCTTATCCTATAGATAGCTGTACTTTAGAAACTTTACAATCTGGTAAATTCCATATTTCTGATATTTTATGTGTTTTAAAAGATAATAATCCTTTACTTATCATAAAATAAATAACCTAAAAAGAGATAGCCCCTTTTTTAAAGTGGCCATCTCTTTTTATTTTAAAAGGTATACATCAACTTTGTTTAAAACATTCATCCCTGCACTTTTATAATATTCTACAACTTTTTTTTCAATTTCTTCTAAAGGTAATGTTTCTTTTTCTTTATCTCTAAAGATATCTTTGTATAGTTTCTGTATATTTTCATTTATTTCAAATTCTTTTTCTAGAATAATCTTTTTTAATTTATTTGCAAACATATTATCAAAATCTTTTTGCATTTTTATCTCAATAAAGGCTTCTTCTATAGATTTTATATCTGGATACTCCTCTTTTATAAACGCTAATAGGATTTTTCTTTTCTCTTCCTTACTTTTATTATTATTTTTAAAATTTATTTTATAATTCTCCTCTATCCATAAATCTAGCTCTACATCTATTTTATGCAGATAATTTTTTATATTCTTTTCCTTAAACTCTCTATATTTAAGAGTGAATAATTGTAAAAAGATTTCTTCTGACTTTGCCTTCATAAAATACCTCTTTTATTATTATTTCTATATATTTTATTTATATCTCCTGTTATATAGAACAATTAATTTTGTAGAAATTACACATATTACCTATAATTTTATATACAT
>NZ_JBOFRG010000103.1:0-18241 GCF_051650885.1 Clostridium sp. | reverse complement strand
ATATAATAAAAAAACTCTTCGATGAAGAAGAGAACTAGTTTCCTATTCTTCTCATCTCGTAGATAATCTACTGGAATTAGCACCACACATATTAAAATTTTAATACTGTAGGTTGCTGGGTTTCACAGGGCCGTATCCCTCCACCTCTCTTGATAAGAGTTTTGTTATTCATTTTTAACTTATTTTCATTTTGAATTCTAACACAGTGTTTTTCCTTAGTCAATACATTTTTTTACATAATATCCTTATATTTTTTTCTATTAACGATTTCTTAACGCCTCTAACCACTTCTATTTAAAGGATTTGTTTTATTTTTTCTTAATTTTCATAACATAAAATTTAAAACTCTCTATATTTTATTAATATTTACATCACCAATACTAATTTTCATTTCTTTCCCCTCTAGAATATGCACTTAAATTCAAAAAAACGCTAAGAAAATTCTTAGCGTTTGGTGGTGGGAGAAGGATTCGAACCTTCGAAGCAAGTTGCAACAGATTTACAGTCTGCCCCCTTTGGCCACTCGGGAACCCCACCTTATTTGGAGCTGGCAATAGGAATCGAACCTACAACCTGCTGATTACAAGTCAGCTGCTCTACCGTTGAGCCATGCCAGCAAATAAGTGTTTTTCAGTTTTTTTAAAAATAAAATGGTGGTGGGAGAAGGATTCGAACCTTCGAAGCAAGTTGCAACAGATTTACAGTCTGCCCCCTTTGGCCACTCGGGAACCCCACCTAATGGAGCTGGCAATAGGAATCGAACCTACAACCTGCTGATTACAAGTCAGCTGCTCTACCGTTGAGCCATGCCAGCGCATGTTTATCATTTTATTTTTTAATGGTGGTCACAACAGGGATCGAACCTGTGACCCCCTGCTTGTAAGGCAGGTGCTCTCCCAGCTGAGCTATGCGACCTTGAAATGGTGGTGGGAGAAGGATTCGAACCTTCGAAGCAAGTTGCAACAGATTTACAGTCTGCCCCCTTTGGCCACTCGGGAACCCCACCTTATTTAATTACTCGGTAGCGAACTCGCCAACCGACAATAGTTAGTATATATTCATACACTATTATTTTCAACCTTCATTTTTAGCTTTTATATGAATTTATTTTTATTTTTCTCTTTTTTTCTCTTCATTTCTCTTTTTTACACTTATATACGTTTTCATGTTTATCACTTAGCTATTTATACTTCCCGAATACCTCATTTACATGCTTCCAATCCTCCTCTAACATTCTAAGCTTCATTAAATTCATAGCCTCTTTCAAGTTTCCTTCACTTAAAAATTCTTCAACCTTCATCAAATCTACTGTTGAAAGAGTTCCTATTTTCTTATCTATTATCTTTCTATCCTCTTCTCTTAAATTTTTTCCAAAATTCAAAATCTTTTTTTTATTTTCTTCTTTCTCTTTAGCTTCTTTTTCTTCTAATTCTTTCTCTAATCTTTCCTTTTCCTCTTTTTCATTTTTTTTCTCTTCTTTTTCATTCTGTATTATTTCTTTGTCATTTATTTCTTTATCACTTTCATCAGTTTCTATTTTATTTTCTTTAACTACTTCTTCATTCTTTACCACATCAACACTTGGTTCCCATAAAACTACAAAGTACATAGTCAAGCATGTTAAGCCTAATAATATGATTACCATTAATTTCTTCATTTTCAACACCTCTTTATAATTCATATCCACTTAATCAACAATTTATACAATCTACCTTTTTTTTGTATATCTCGTCTCTTTCTTGAATATATTATCATTGGAGGTGATTCTAGCTTGAAATCCATTATCTCTTTTAATTCTAAAAATCCAATTGAAGAATTAAGCGAAGTTTTAAAACATCATATAAAAGAAAATTTAATCATCGTTTGTATTGGTACTGATAAATTTATTGGTGATGCTTTAGGTCCAATTGTAGGATCTTTATTAACATATTATAATTTTCCTTTTCCTGTGTATGGAACTCTTCATTCACCAATCCATGCATTAAACCTAAATAAATCTATCTCTAAAATTAAGAAACTTCATCCTGATTCTTATATTATGGCAATAGATGCTTGCTTAGGGACAAGCAGTCAGATTGGTGATATTTGCGTTCGTGATATTCCAGTTTCCCCTGGCAAAGGGGTTGGTAAAAAATTAAAGGACATTGGTGATGTATCTATTATCGGAATTGTTGCGAAAAATAATTATGAAGATTTCCTCAATTCTAACTCAATTCGCCTTTCTTTTATCTACGACTTGGCTTCTATTATCTCGAAATCACTCATTCTTTCTGCTAATCTGAATTATACACCTTGATATTTCCAAATATTTAAGGTGTATAAAAAAAAAGTGCTTTAAAAAGCACTCTAATCAATTAATATAACTTCTCCACCACTTACGGATGAACTTAATTTATCTATATAACCTAAGACCATTCCTGTTCCTTCTGCAACAGCTTCAACTGAATTTTCTGCTACATATACATCTAATCCTGTTTCACGTTGTATTAGTTTGTCTAATCCGTGGATTAATGCTCCTCCACCAGTTAATAGAATCCCTTGTTCTATGATATCTGCTATTAACTCTGGTGGTGTTTTTTCTAAGATACTTCGTACACCTTCAATAATCATAGAGACTGGTTCTTTTAATGCCTCTCTAATTTCAACTGATGTTAAAACTAAGTCATCTGGCAACCCTGTTAACATGTTTCTTCCTCTAATTACTGCTTTTGAATCAAAAGAGTCCTCATAAACAGAGCCTATTGATACCTTAATCTCTTCTGCTGTCTTTTCTCCAATCATTAGCTTATGCTTATTTCTTACATATCTAATAATTGCTTCATCAAACTTATCACCTGCTGATTTAATTGAGGTTCTTAAAACTATCCCACCTAAAGATATAACAGCAATATCACAAGTTCCTCCACCAATATCAACAATCATGCATCCATTAGGTTTTGTTATGTCAAGCCCTGCACCAATAGCAGCTGCTAAAGGTTCTTCTATAAGATGAACATCTTTTGCTCCTGAATTTTTTGCTGCATCTACTACAGCTCTTTTTTCTACTTCCGTAGCCATTGATGGTATACAAATCATTACCTTTGGTGTTGTAATTCTTTTATTTCCACAAACCTTTGTTATAAGTTCTTGTAACATTTTTTCTGTTACGTCATAATCCGATATAACTCCATTTTTCAATGGTCTTACCGCAACTATATTTCCTGGTGTTCTTCCAAGCATTTCTCGTGCTTCTCTTCCTACAGCTAAAACCTTACCTGTATTCTTGTTTATTGCTACTACTGAAGGTTCTTTTAAAACTATCCCCTTCCCTTTCATATACACTAATACTGTCGCAGTTCCTAGGTCAATACCTAAATCAGTTCCATTTTTCCAAAACCACATAATTCTCACCCTTTTCTTTTTTCTTGAAAATTATCTAATATTTTCTATTATAGTTTAAATTATATCTTGAATAGGGCTTTCTTTCAACATTATTCTGCAGTTTTATATTTCATTTTAGTAGCTTTTCCACCTCTTATGTGTCTTTCTGACTTATTAATCTCTAATACTGAGTGTGTTTGCTCCGCTATTGTTGGATTAATTTTAGGTAATCTTTCTGTCATATCCTTATGGATTGTACTTTTACTTACCCCAAAAACCTTAGCTGTTTTTCTTATAGTTGCTTTTGAATCAATTATATATTGAGCTACTTCTAGCACTCTTTCTTCTATATAGTCTTTCATTTCTTCCTCCTTATAATTTGCATAATGCTTTTATTATTAGTATTAATCAGTCATTTTATTCAAATGACTGATTAATTTTTATTTTTTATATGAAAAATATTTCGCTGGATCAATCTCTACATCTTTGTTATCTTTACTTGTATACATTTTTAAATGTACGAAATCACATTTTAATGCTGCACTTAAGCTTTGAGCTGTCTTACCGATTTTCCCAATGTTTTGTCCTTTTGTAACTTTATCACCTTTTTTTACATTTAATTTTGCATCTAAGTTACTGTATTCAGTTTTCATTCCATTAACATGTTTTATAGTTACAGTTGTTCCAAACATTACGTTATTATTTTCAACCTTCTCTATAACACCTGCTTCTGCTGCTTTAATATCTGTTCCAAGCTTTGCACTTATAGATATTCCACCAAACATATCACTTCTTTTTCCATCTTCTGAAATAATTGCATCATCATGCCCTTTTACTAATTTTCCCTCAACAGGTTTAGTAAATGAAACTTCTGGTTTTGCATTCACAGCTTTTGATGTTTCTTTATTTTTATCTTTATCTTTTTCTACTCTCTCCGAATTTTCAATAGTATTACCACTTACCTCTTTATCTTTTGGTATTTCTAATGCTATTTCCTTTTCAGGTTTCTTTTGTGCATTTTCTTTATTTGCATTTACATTTTTTAAAATTACTATTCCTGAAATAAGCGATATACATACACCTGAAAAAATTGCTATATAAAGCCCTTCCTTCTTTGTGATTTTCTTATCCTTAAAATAGTCCTTTACCTTGTTTGCCATTTGTTTTAATTTTTCTTTCATTTTTAAACACCTCCTAATTTCCATTGTGTCCAAATTATTTTTATTTAATCAAATTTATCCATTTTTATTTTTAAATAATAAAAAAGATGATATTTGAGTATTCTCCCAAATATCACCTTTTTATTCACTATTTAAACATAATTTTTTTAACTTCTATTCCTTTGTAGTAATGACTCAATATTTCTTTATATTCTTTGCCCTCTTTTGCCATTACATTTGCACCCCATTGGCTCATCCCAACACCATGCCCACTACCTCTCATTTGAATTTTCACCTTATCTTTGAAATATTCTAAATCAAAATTTGCCGAATTTAAATCGTATGCTCTTCTAAATTCAGTTCCTTTGACTTTACTCTTCCCAATTTTTATCTCTTCAACTGAACCACCCTCAGTTCTACTTAAGATTTCTACTTGACTCTTTATATTATTTCCACTAATATTTGCGCCAAATTTTTCATTTGCTATTCTTTTAAATTCTTCATTGCTTACAGTTTTTTCTGCTGAATATTTAGGAGAAATATTTTCTCCTGGACTTTCTATTGACTTTAAATATGGAACTGCTGAAACAAATACATCTTCTGAATTCTCTGTTTTTCCTGAACTTGTTGAAAAAAATTGTGGATATTTTATTATTTCATCTCCATAAACTATTACTTCACCTTCAGTTTCCTTTACTACTTTTTCTATCTTCTCATAATTTTTCTTTGCTACTTTAGAGTCCCATCCCTTTATTCTTTCTTCCTTATTCATATATACTTGACAATGAATTTGGTCACAAATATCTGCGCCCTTTGCATTCTCACACTTTTTCTCTCTCTTTGACATATAATATGTCCTCGCTGCTATCGCTTGTGCTTTTAAAGCTTCAACTTCAAAATTCACTGGCATCTCCCCTGACAAAACTCCTATAACATAATTTTCCAATGTTATTTTTTCTGTTTTTCCTGTCTTACTTCTATATACAGTTATATCTTTTTCACCTAAGACCTCTATATATGGGCTTGCTTTCTTTTTTTTAGATACCTCTTCCTTTGCTCCTTGTATTGTTATACTATCACCTAAAATAATTTTTGGTATGATTATTAAACATGCTATTATAACGGCTGTTGTTACACCAATTATAACTACATTTTCTTTCACATCCCTTTTATTCAAAATTCCACCCCCGGCATATTTATTCTAATTATATATATGCCTTTATTTCTCCTTTATTACTTACACTTTTTATTTTATGTAAAGCCTATACTTTCTTTTAAATTTTCCATATCAAAAAGGTCACCTTCTCAGATGACCTTTTCTTATAATTTTATTCTATCTATAGTTACACCAAGTTTTCTAAACTTATCTTCAATATTTTTGTATCCTCTATCTATATGATATATCTCGCCTACCTTAGTTTCACCCTCTGCAACTAAACCAGCTAAAATAAGTGCTGCTCCAGCTCTTAAGTCAGTTGATTTAACAGAACATCCTGTTAATCTACTTTTCCCTTCCACCACAGCTGTTCTTCCGTCAATTTTTATATTAGCTCCCATTCGTTGCAATTCTCCAACATGCATAAATCTATTTTCAAATACAGTCTCTGTAATAAGACTTGTTCCTTCAATAGTTGATAAAAGCGCCATCATTTGTGGCTGCATATCTGTTGGAAATCCTGGATGTGGCAGCGTTTTTATATCTGCTGTACATTTATCATATCT
The DNA here is from genome assembly GCF_051650885.1 of Clostridium sp. Taxonomy (GTDB): domain Bacteria; phylum Bacillota; class Clostridia; order Clostridiales; family Clostridiaceae; genus Clostridium. Next base: position 11,999 of record NZ_JBOFRG010000103.1, on the reverse strand, counting down.
ACCATCTACTATTATTCCATTTTCTTCTTCTGTAACTACAACACCACACTCTTTAAGCTTTTCTATAATTGGTGTTAAATGCTCTTCTGTTACCTCATTAATTTTTATCATACTGTTTGTAATAGCTGCTGCTACCATAAAGGTTCCAGCTTCTATTCTATCGTAAATAGGTCTATGTGTAGCACCATGTAGGCTACTTACCCCTTTAATTATAATTTTTCTAACACCAGCACCATAAATATTTGCTCCCATCTTATTTAAAAAATCGGCTAAATCCCATATTTCTGGTTCATCTGCTGCATTTTCTATTACTGTTGTTCCCTTTGCAAGTACTGCTGCCATAATTATATTTTCAGTTGCACCTACTGATGGGAAATCTAAATACACTCTATTCCCAATAAGTTTTTTTGCTCTTGCTTCAACAAATCCATGTCCTATCTTTATAGTGGCACCTAATGCTTTAAAGCCTTTTAAATGAAGTTCTACAGGTCTACTTCCTATATTACATCCTCCAGGTAATGATATTTTACATCGCCCAAACCTTGCAAGCATAGGTCCCATAATTAAAAATGATGCTCTCATTTTTCTTACTAAGTCATTATCTTCTTCTAAGGGATTTATATTCATTGAATTTAAAACAAGCTCATTTGTTATTTCTGAATACTCAACCTCACCATTTAACTCCTTTATTAGTTCTGTTAACACGTGAACATCTTCAAGCATTTGTATATTTTTTAATGTAACTTTTTCTGTACATAATAAACTTGCAGCTATTATTGGTAATACTGAGTTTTTTGCCGAACTTATTTCAACTTCTCCTTTTAATTCCTTTGTTTCTTTTATAATTATCCTCTCCATACCTTCCTCCATCAAAAATTTTTAGTATGTTGTAAATATTACTGGAGTTCCAATTATTAAATGTAGTCCTGTATCATAATTGACTAATCCAAAATTCACCATTTCTTTGCCCACTTTATTTTTCCACGTATATCCATTTTCTATCTTCAAGTTATTATTTTCATCTTTTTTTATAAATTCTAACACTTCTTCTCTATTTTCTTCTAATACCTTTCCTTTATAAAAGCTAAATATTTTTTTATTTTCAACCTCTTTACTATTAGCTTTTAAAAGTTCTCTTTCTAATTCCTTGCTACAATATTCTTCATCTTCATTATTTATTGTTAAATTTACGTAGGTTTTGCCTTTTTCCTCCCACAGGTTAACTTCTATCAACATTCCCTTTACTAACTTCATACTATTTCCATCTTCATTTACTTCATAAGACTTTTTATATACTTCCTTTAATCTCTCTTTTTCTTTTTCCACACTATTTGAGGATGTATATTCAAACCTTACTCCATTTGAATCAAACTCTGTTATATCTCTAACTCTCTCTTCTAACTCATTGTACGACTGTATCCCTATTTCTGTTGTACTTCCTATAGTGACCATTGATAAAATTAGAAGGAGTAAAATCATTACCTTTTTTTTCATAATTCCCCCACCTTTCTTCTTAATTATGGTCACATTCTTTTTTTTTATACATTATCTTTTATAATTTAGTATATCCTTTTACATTATTTTTGGTTACTATTTATATTTATCTCTTATTTTCAAAAAACAGATTCCCTCTAATAAATTTAGTCACCATTTTCAAAAAATCTCCAAAATAAAATAAACTTGATAGAAATTTTACTTCTACCAAGCTTATTATTTTTATAATCCATCTAAAAAGAAGCCATCCTTTCAGACGACTTCTTCTCTATTTTAAATATTTCAATTTATATTATCTTTCAACGATTAATGCTGTTCCTAGTCCACCACCGATACATAAAGTAGCTAGACCTCTCTTAGCATCTCTCTTTTCCATTTCATGTAATAATGTTACAAGTATTCTAGCTCCTGAAGCTCCAACTGGGTGTCCTAAAGCTATAGCTCCACCATTTACGTTAACTTTATCCATATCGAATTCTAAATCTTTTGCTACTGCTAAACTTTGAGCTGCAAAAGCTTCATTAGCTTCGATTAAGTCTAAATCTTTAACTTCTAAGTTAGCTTTTTCTAAAGCTTTTTTAGTTGCATAGAATGGTCCGTATCCCATAATTGCTGGATCTAATCCTCTTGAACCATATGAAGTAATTTTAGCCATTACTTTAAGTCCTAATTCTTCTGCTTTTTCAGCGCTCATTACTACGAATGCAGCAGCTCCATCATTTATTCCTGAAGCATTACCAGCAGTTACAGTACCATCTTTTTTGAAAGCTGGTCTTAATTTTCCTAAAGCTTCTGGAGTTGCACCAAATCTTGGGAACTCATCTGTATCAAATACTTTTGGTTCACCTTTTCTTTGAGGTATAACAACTGGTACTATTTCATCTTTGAATTTCCCTGCTTTTATAGCTGCTTCTGCTTTATTTTGAGAATTTGCAGCAAATGCGTCTTGCTCTTCTCTAGTTAAGTTCCATCTTTCAGCTATATTTTCAGCTGTAATTCCCATATGATATCCTTCGAATGCGTCTGTTAATGCATCGTTGATCATTGTATCAACCATTTTACCATCGCCCATTCTTTGACCCCATCTTGCTGTTTTTAAAGCATATGGCGCTTGTGACATACTTTCCATACCACCAGCTACGATTACATCAGCATCTCCTGCTTTAATCATTTGAGCCGCTAAACTAACTGTTCTTAATCCTGAACCACAAACTTTGTTTATTGTCATAGCTGAAGTTTCAACTGGTAATCCTGCTTTTACAGTTGCTTGTCTTGCAGTGTTTTGTCCAAGACCTGCTTGAATAACATTCCCCATTAATACTTCTTCTACTAATTCTGGTTTAATTCCAGCTCTATTTACAGCTTCCTTTATAACTAAAGCCCCTAAATCTACTGCTGAAACGTCTTTTAAAGATCCTCCAAAGCTTCCTAATGCTGTTCTTACAGCACTAACTATTACTACATCTCTCATCTTCATAAACCTCCAATATATAATTAAAATATTTTTATTTTTAACCTTTGTTAAACTCTTAACATACTTTAATTATAACCATTATTTCCATAATAATCAAGGTTTTTTTGTTAAATTTTAGTCAAACTATTCCATGTACTCTTTTACTTCTTTTTCAGATATTCCAAAATATAACTCTATAGCATCACAAATTCTTTTTGAAGCTAATCCATCACCGTATGGATTTACTGCCTTACTCATGATTTCATAAGCTTTTTCATCTCTTATTAATGCATTTGCTTCTTCAGTTATTTTTTCTACATTTGTTCCTACTAATTTTACAGTTCCATATGAAACGGCTTCTGGTCTTTCTGTAACATCTCTTAATACAAGAACTGGCTTTCCTAAATGAGGTGCTTCTTCTTGTAACCCACCTGAATCTGTCATAACCATAAAGCATTTATTCATTAAGTTATGAGTTTCTTGTGTATCTAATGGACTTAACAGATGTACTCTTTCTTTATTTCCAAGCTTTGCATGAACTACATCTTTAACTACTGGATTTAAATGTACTAAGTATACTAATTCTACATCTTTATTTTCATCTACAATTTTTCCAAGTGCCTCACAAATATTATCTATTCCTTCTCCCCAATTCTCTCTTCTATGGGCAGTTATCATTATCACTTTTTTATTTTCAAAATCTATCTTATTTAATTCTTCATTTTCAAAAGTATAATTTTCTTTTACAGTATGCTCCATTGCATCAATAACAGTGTTTCCTGTTATAAATATATCCTTATCTGGAACTCCTTCTCTTAAAAGATTATTCTTTGAACCCTTTGTTGGTGCAAAATGTATATCTGCAAGAGCTCCTGTAAGCTTTCTATTCATCTCTTCTGGAAATGGGAAATATTTATCAAAAGTTCTAAGTCCTGCTTCAACATGCCCAACCTTTATTTGTTGATAAAAAGCAGCTAAACCACCTGCAAAAGTTGTTGTTGTGTCACCATGAACCAAAATCATATCTGGCTTTTCTTTTATAAACACTTCTTCAAGTCCCTCTAACACCCTATTAGTTATTCCTGTAAGTGTTTGTTTGCTCTTCATTATATTTAAATCATAATTTGGTTCTATTTCAAAATGCTCTAAAACTTGGTCTAACATTTCTCTATGCTGTGCTGTTACACATACTAAAGATTGTATTCCTTCTCTCTTTTCTAGCTCTTTTACTAATGGTGCCATTTTTATAGCTTCTGGTCTTGTTCCAAATATAGTCATTATTTTTTTCAATTTAATTTCCTCCTAGTTATATATGGTTTAATTCTATTTTAAACTTTGATAATTTATTTCTCTTTTTCTTCTTTTTTATTATAATGTACTTATAAGTTAAAAACAATTAAGACTATACTTTTAAGGAGTGATTTTATGAAAAGAACAGATTTTATTTCTTGGGATGAATATTTTATGGGACTTGCTCTTTTGTCTGCGAAAAGAAGTAAAGATCCAAGTACTCAAGTTGGTGCTTGTATAGTAAGTAAAACTAACCGTGTTTTATCTGTAGGTTATAATGGCTTTGCGTTTGGTTGCTCTGATGATGAATTCTCTTGGGAAAGAGAAGGGGATTTTTTAGAAACCAAGTATCCTTATGTTGTTCATGCTGAAGTCAATGCAATACTTAATAACAGAGGTGTTTCTTTAGAAGGTGCTAAATTATATGTTGCATTATTTCCATGTAACGAATGTGCTAAAGCAATAATTCAATGTGGAATAAAGCAAGTTATATATTTAAGTGATAAATATGCTGATACCGATATAGTAAAAGCTTCAAAAAAAATGTTCACAGCCGCAGGAGTAACATTAACTAGGCTAACTCCATCAGTTGAGAAAATTGAATTATCATTTAATATAGACGACGTTTAGAGTTAAGAATGAAAAATTAAGAGTTGTTGAAAAAATTCGCTTAGGCGAATTTTCAAAAGAAATGGTTACTCAGATTTTTTTAAATTTAAAGAGAGAGCTAAAACGCTCTCTCTTTAATTTATTTTGCTATATTTAAGAATCCAGTTGATTTTTTTGTAAATCTAAAATTACTTCTTCATAAAAAAATCTTTTCTCTCCAAACTTCTCTTACGATAAAATTTATCGCAGGTAAATTTTGAGTCTTCCAAAAGAATCTCTTGCAATTCCCTTTAATTCTTAATTTTTAATTTTAAATTCTTAATTAAAATCCTATTTAGTTCCGAATAATCTATCTCCAGCATCTCCAAGTCCTGGTACGATGTATCCATTTTCATTTAATCTCTCATCTATTTGAGCTACATAAATATCTACATCTGGATGAGCATCTTTTACAGCTTTTATTCCTTCTGGTGAAGCTATTAAACACATAAATCTCATGTATCTAGCTCCTCTTGCTTTAAGCATTGTTATTGCATCTATTGCTGATCCACCTGTTGCAAGCATTGGATCTACAACTATTACTTCTCTTTCTGCTATATCTTGAGGCATTTTGCAGAAGTATTCTACTGGTTGTAATGTTTCTTCATCTCTATATAATCCAATATGTCCAACTTTAGCTGCTGGTATTAAGTTTAATACTCCATCAACCATTCCAAGTCCTGCTCTTAAGATTGGTACTATTGCAAGTTTCTTTCCTGCAAGCATTTTACATGTTGCTGTACAAATTGGTGTTTGAATTTCTACATTTTCCATTGGTAAATCTCTTGTTACTTCATATGCCATTAACATAGATACCTCTGAAACTAATTCTCTAAAATCCTTTGACCCTGTTTCTTTGTTTCTTATAAACGCTAGTTTATGAAGAATTAATGGATGGTTTATTTCTACTGTTCTACTCATTTTTTATTCCCCCTATTTCTACTTTCCGTATTTTTCTTCTATTTTTGTTAATTTATCAAGTCTACCTTGGTGTCTTCCACCTTCAAACTCTGCATTTAAAAATGTATCTACTATATCTAACGCAAGACCTGTACCTATAACTCTTTGTCCCATCGCTAGAATATTAGCGTTATTATGTTGTCTTGTTGCATGTGCACTAAATGTATCACTACAAAGTGCTGCTCTAATTCCAGGTACTTTATTAGCTGCTAAACTTATTCCTATTCCAGTTCCACATACTAATATTCCAAAATCAAATTCTTTAGCCTTAACAGCTTCTGCTACTGGAAGTGCATAGTCTGGATAATCACATGAATCATTTGTCATTGGACCAAAATCCTTAACTTCATATCCTTTTTCTTTCAAATGTTTTATTACTTCGTTTTTTAATTCAAGACCACCATGGTCTGAACCTAATGCAATTTTCATAACCTTACCTCCAAAACGTATATTATGTATATAAAAAAAGAAAGCAGTAAATATAACATAAATTATATTTTCTTCTTTCTCTCATATATCAATAGAATAGGACACCTATCCCTATTAAGTTTTTTGTTAAATGCTTTTGTATTCTATTATCTTTGCTAAAAATTAAATTTTTCATTTTTCTTCTCCTTTAATTAAACATTAATAATATCATACCCAGCTGCTTTGTTTAGCCTATTCATTATAGCAATTCCTAAGCCTTTTTCTTCAAAGCCTTCTGCAAGAATTATATCAACACCAATTTCATTGAACTTTCTTAGTGCTTCAAATAAATTGCTTGCAACTTCATTTAAATCATTGTAGCTACCAATTACTATTTGTTCACCTGAATCATAGCTACCTTTTGATTCTGTTGCTAAAAGTATTCCAATTCTTTTATCTTCATCCTTATAATTGTGTACCATTTCTCTTATTTTTTCAATAGTTTTTTCACGATTTCCCATAATTATTTTAAGTTTTGCATTTGGTGCATAATGTCTATACTTCATTCCCGGTGCTTTAGGCTTAAATTCATCACTATTATTTAAAAGTCCCTTATCAATAGTTATGTTTTCATCAACTTCTTTTAACATTTCTAAAGTTATTCCACCTGGTCTTAAAACTATTGGTGGATTTACAGTACAATCTACTATTGTAGATTCAAGTCCTACATCACACTTTTCTCCACCAATTATATAGTCAACCTTGCCATCTAAATCCTCAACACAAATTTCTAAAGTTGTAGGACTTGGTCTTCCACTAATATTTGCAGATGGTGCTGCTATTGGAACGCCTGCTTCTTTAATAAGTTCTAACGCAACCTCATTATTAGGCATTCTTATTCCTATGGTCTTTAAGTTTGCACTTGTTTCCATTGGTACAATATCTTTCTTCTCTAATATAAGAGTTAATGGTCCTGGCCAAAACTTATCCATTAATTTTTGGGCTATTTCTGGTACATTCTTCACGTATTCATCAATTTCCTTTGATGCTACATGAATTATTAATGGATTATCTTGTGGTCTTCCTTTTGCTTCAAATATTTTCTTTACACAATTTTCTTTTAAAGCATTTGCTCCAAGCCCATATACAGTTTCTGTTGGAAATGCTACTGTTCCATCATTTTTTATAGCTTCTGCTGCTTTTTTTATTTTTTCTCTATCATTTTCTCCATTTAAAATATAGACTTCAGTTTTCATATTCTTTCACTTCCTTCTTAGTCTATTGTGTAACCTCTAGATATTTTTATACTTTGTATAGCTTCCTCAGTATATGATGCTTTTGCACAATATGTATAAATATCACCTAGTAACGGATATTTTTTAAGCCCACCTTTTTTTATAATTAAGTAGTAATATTTTTTATCTGGATTTATATTAATAACCCTTTTATATTCATCACTTATTTTAGGGTATTTTCTAAATAATCCATCTACCACTGGCTTAAGCCTACTATTTCTAAATTTTATTGTGCTTATTATGATTATCTTTAAATCATCTTCTATTCCTTCTGTATGGACTACTGCTACTTGATCACACAATATTAAATTTTTCTTCCCAAAAACCCCACTTTTAAATGTCAATTTATTGTTCTTATATTCATAGTTTAATTTATATCTATCTATTCTTTTTAATATAGCAAGTCCTATAAGTATTTCCATTCCTATCATATATGCTATAAAAAACCCTTTTGTTATTCCTGTAAGCCATAAAGACACCGGTAAAATTATTGCTAATATTATCATTAAAATATAGAACTTTTTCCCTCGTCTTTTTTCTACCCTTAATGCTTTATTTATATCCATTTAAGAGCCCTCTCCCTTTTGTTTTCTATAACTAAAGGTGAATAGCAATATTTTGCTAATTCACCTTTTAATTTTATGTTTTAATTTTTACTGTGCTGTGTTTCCCATAAGCTTCATTTTTTCAGCTTGATCTGCTGTTATAAGTGCTGTTAGTACTTCTTCAATATCTCCATTTAAGAATGTTTCTAACTTATAAAGAGTTAATCCGATTCTATGGTCAGTTATTCTTCCTTGTGGATAGTTGTAAGTTCTTATTCTTTCACTTCTATCTCCTGTACCAACTTGTGATTTTCTGTCTTCTGCTATTCCTGCGCTTCTTTCTGCTTCTGCAGCTTCATATAATCTTGCTCTTAATGCTTTCATAGCTTTTTCTTTATTTTTAAGCTGTGATTTTTCATCTTGACATGAAATAACTATTCCACTTGGGATATGTGTAAGTCTTACCGCTGAGTCAGTTGTATTTACACACTGTCCACCGTTACCTGATGCTCTAAATACATCAAACTTAATATCCTTATCGTTAATTTCAATTTCAACATCATCAACCTCTGGAAGTACTGCAACTGTTGCTGTTGATGTATGAATTCTACCACTTGATTCAGTGTCTGGAACCCTTTGAACTCTGTGAACTCCACTTTCATATTTAAGCTTTGAGTATGCACCTTGACCTTTTATCATAAATACAACTTCTTTGAATCCACCGATTCCAGTTTCGTTTGCATCCATAAGTTCAACAGTCCATCTGTTAGTTTCTGCATATCTTGTATACATTCTGAAAAGATTTGCTGCAAATAATGCTGCCTCATCTCCACCTGCACCTGCTCTAATTTCAACAAATACGTTTTTATCATCATTAGGGTCTTTAGGTAAAAGTAAGATTTGAATTTCATTTTCTAATCTATCTCTTCTCTCTGTTAACTCACTAATTTCTTCGTGAAGCATTTCTCTCATTTCTTTATCTGATTCTTCTTCAAGCATCATTTTATTATCATCTAATGCTTCTAATGTGCTTTTATAATCTCTATAAACGCCAACTAAAATTTCTAGTTCTGCATGTTCTTTACATAACTTTCTCCATTCAGCTTGATTTGCCATAATTGATGGATCGCTGATTTTCACTGAAAGTTCATCATACTTATTCTCTGTAAATGCTAATTTATCTAATAACATATTTTCTCACTCCGTACTATTTTTTTTCATATTCTTTAATTATATCACAAATTCTTTTTAATTTTCAACAAAATACCTACCAATAACAACTCTATCTAAAGATGCTAAATCTTTTATAACTTCAACATCCCTATAGCCCCGTTCTTCCATAAGCTCTTTTACTTCATTTCCTTGGTCGTGACCTATTTCAAAAGCTAGTATTCCATTTTCTTTTAATACACTAACACTTTGCTCTATAATTTTCCTATAAAATATAAGCCCATCTTCTCCACCACTTAAAGCTGTGTGTGGCTCATAATTTTTAACATCTTCCATTAATCGCTCAATTTCTTCTTCTTTTATATAAGGTGGATTTGATACTAATATTTCATACTTTTTATCTTCTTTGATTACTTCTTCTAAAAGGTCACTTTTTATAAATTTAACCCTGTCTCCTAAGTTAAATTTTTCAATGTTTTCCTTAGTCATTTTTTCTGGAATTTCATAATAATCAATTTGGTCTACACTTATATTTTTTCTAAACTCTGCAAGTGCTATTCCAATTGCTCCACTTCCTGAACAAAGGTCACATACATCAATCTCAGAATCTTCCTCAATTTCCTCTAAAACTCTTTCAACTAAAACTTCAGTGTCACCTCTTGGTACTAATACTCCTTCTGCAACATTTAACGTAAGCCCCATAAATTCTACATAACCTAAAATATATTGCATCGGCTTCTTCTTCATTCTTTCCTCAATTAAAGAAAAATAAACTTTTTCATCTGAAAGACTTACTTCTTCTTCACTATTCATAAGTAAATATAGTCTATCTTTACCTAACACTTTACCTAATAATAATGTTGCATCAAGCCTTGCAGTTTCTATACCCTCTTGTTCTAATTTTTTATTACCTAGATTTATTAAATCTAAAATCATCTTTTTATCCTCCGGTATTCCTTCTGCCGTTTTCAACGCCTTTATGGCTACCTCTATTTGTTTATCATCTGGCTCTCTTGTAGTTAACTTTTGTAATTTTAATCCCGGCATTGCTATTATTTTTGCTAAGCCATTTTCATTTTTCCCAAGCCATTTTATTATTTCATAGCTAATTCCAGATACAAATGGAATTAGTATAATTCTTAAAATCAATCTTTCAAGAAAACCGCCCCACCCCGTAAATGTAAATAAAAGTATACTTACTATCATCACTAAAAATATAAAGTTCGTTCCACATCTTGGATGAAACCTTGAGTACTTCCTTACATTTTCTACAGTTAGCTTTTCTTCATTTTCATAACAAAATATAGTTTTATGCTCCGCTCCATGATATTGAAATAATCTATTTATATCTTCAAGCTTTCCTATTCCATACATATATCCTATCAGGATTCCAATTCTTATTACTGCTTCTATTATATTTAAAACTATATCCCCAAAACCAAAGGCTTTGAATAGAGATGCTATCCCTGTTGGTATGGCTAAAAATATTATAGCAGACATAATTAATGATAGGCATATTGTAAATCCAATTATTATATCATTTGATTTATCTCCAAATTTCTTACGCAAGAAATCTTCAAATTTAGATTCCTCACAATCTTCAAAAAAGCTAGCTGAATAATTAAGTGCCTTAATCCCTTGTACTAAAGAATCAATTAATATAAATACACCTCTTAAAAATGGAATATTTAAAATTTTATGTTTTTTAGTTACAGGCCTTACGTATTTCATATCCACTTCTATTTTATCATCTACTCTTACTGCTGTTGCAATTCCTTTGGTGCCTCTCATCATAACACCTTCTAATACAGCTTGCCCTCCAACATCACATTTTCTCAATACTTTGCCCCCTTATTCTTTAATATTATTCATTTTCTTTAAACTTAAAATAACATTCTCCACATAATGATTCATATTGAACATGGTCATTATCATCAATAGCAACTTGAGCTCCTTCAAAAACAAACTTCCCATTTATCATTCTTGCATTAACTACAGCCTTATTCCCACATTTACAAATAGTTTTCATCTCTTCTATACTATGTGCTATAAGTAAAAGTCTTTCACTACCTTCAAAACCATTCATTTTAAAATCTGTTCTTAATCCATAACATATAATAGGTACATTATGCTTTACAGCTATTTCAAAAAGTTGATCTATTTGATATGCTTTTAAAAATTGTACTTCATCTACTAATATACAATTTAACTTTGTATTTTCTTTTATATCTTCCCCTATTATCTCTACGATATTATCATTCTCTTCAATTATATAATCAACTTTTCTAGTTACTCCTAATCTTGAAACAAGTTCATGTCCACCCTTAGTATCTGTAAAAGGTTTTATTAAAACTACTCTCATTCCTCTTTCTTCGTAATTATATGCAACCTGCATTAAATGTGTTGATTTTCCTGAGTTCATAGCCCCATATCTGAAATATAATTTGCTCACTTTTGTATCTCTCCCTCTATTTTATGATGTATAAATCTGATTATATCATTTCTCTAAATTTATAACAAAAGATATTTTTCCAATCCTTCACTTATTGACGAGTATATACTCATATGCTATACTCAAATAGTTAATTTAAGAATATTTATTAAAAAGAGGTGAAAAATATGAAACAAGGCATACATCCAGAATACCATCATGATGCTGTGGTTAAGTGTGCATGTGGAAACACTTTTACAACTGGTTCTGTTAAAGAAGAGTTAAAAGTAGAAATATGTTCAAAA
>NZ_JBOFRG010000102.1:0-1732 GCF_051650885.1 Clostridium sp. | reverse complement strand
AGAATGCTAACACCTTTAATTTGAGGATTAGAAGCAGCTTTAATGAAGTTTTCTTCAGTTTCTTTAGTAAAAGTATTACCATAATTAAAATCTTGTTGAACATCATTAAAACAGCCCTTACATTTATGAGTACAACCACTTACAAAAAGAGTAGTTCTAACCCCAGGCCCATTAGTAACGTCAAATTTTCTTATTTGTGCATAATTCATTAAAATCACTCCTATATAGCAGAAAGAATGAAAAATCAAATATAATTTTTCATTCTTAATTTTAAATTTTTAATTATAAATGAAGAACACGCTCTCCGATTTCTTGAGTTCTTCCTTTATTCCAGAAATTTGTTCCTATATCCTTAGTATACCCTAACTTTCGTTATATTTATTCAGGGAGTGGACTATACCTTCATAATTTATATTATGTTGCCATTATAGTCTCTGAACCTTCCCATTAAAAATAATAGGCTTGGATGCTGATTGCCCAATCTACATAATTTTCAAGCATTCACACTTACTGTTTCCAGTTATGTTGTAGCTTATGTAGCTCTAAGGGGGTTCCAGCAGTTTCGGCAATTTAATGTGAGCCTATAGTGTTAACCCACAAGTTCTTCTCATAACTTGCATTTCATCTTGATCGCTATTTCCGCAAGATGGACAATGCCAAGTTAAATCTTCTTTGTTTAATTCTATTTCTCCAGTGAAGCCACATTTATAGCATACATCTGGTTTTGTGTTGATTTCAGCATATTGAATGTTGTGATATATAAAGTTAAGTATATCTTCAACAGCTTCAACGTTCTTACTCATATCAGGTACTTCAATATATGAAATACAACCACCTAAGCTTATATCATGGAATTGTGATTCAAATTTAAGCTTAGTAAATGCATCAATTTCTTCACAAACATGAACATGATATGAGTTTGTATAGTAAAGTCTATCAGTAACATTTTTGATTTTTCCAAATCTAGCTGTATCAACTCTACAGAATCTATAAATAAGACTTTCAGCAGGAGTTCCGTAAAGACCAAATGCTAAACCAGTTTCATTTTTCCATTCAGTACATTTATCATTCATATGATTCATAACTTCTAAAGCAAACTTTTCTCCTTCAGGAGTAGTATGAGACTGTCCAAGCATTGCATAAGTTAATTCACATATACCAACATATCCAAGTGAAATTGTTGAATAACCATCTTTAAGAAGTTTATCAATTTTTTCACCTTTCTTAAGTCTAGCTATACCACCATATTGCCAGTGAATTGGACTAGCATCAGATGGAATACCAAGAAGCATTTTATGTCTTGTAAGTAAAGCTTCACGACAAAGGTCTAATCTTTCATCAAAAATCTTCCAGAAAAGCTCCATATCACCTTGAGCAAGTATTCCTATTTGAGGAAGGTTAAGACTTACAACACCTTGATTAAATCTACCATACCACTTATAGTTTCCATTTTCATCCTTCCAAGGAGATAAATGTGAACGACATCCCATTGGTGGGAATGTATTTCCTTCATAATTCTTTCTCATTATCTTAGCACTTTGATAATCAGGAACCAATCTTTTAACTGTACATTTAGCAGCAAGTTTAGTTATGTAATCATACTTACCACCTTCTAAGCAGTTATGCTCATCTAAAAGGTAAACAAGTTTTGGGAAAGCTTCTCCAATCTCTTGTCCTCTGTAGTTTTTCATTCCTTCAAGTCTTTGTCTTATCATTTCTTCACAAATCAATG
>NZ_JBOFRG010000101.1:0-38964 GCF_051650885.1 Clostridium sp. | reverse complement strand
AAAACAATCAGAACTATTATACCTACAGTACCTACAACTTTCCATGCTTTCATCCTTTTTCTCCTCATGTAAAAACTTCTTATATAAAATATAGTACCATATTTGAAATTGTTTAGATTACACTTAACTTAATTATTATTAAACATTGTGTTAAATTTTAAATTAATGTTATTATTATTCCTTGTACAAGTCCTATTAAAGCTCCTAATACTAACCCTAAAACTTCTATATGCTTTAATTCTTTCTTTGATATTTCTAATATTATTTTTTCTAGTTCTTCTAAATCTAATGCATTTATTTTTTCTTCTACTATCTTTCCAATATTTATTCTTTCTTTTATTTTTTCTACACCTTTTTCTTTTATATCATCAATTGCTTCTTCAATAGTTTTATCTAATTCTTCATCTATAACTTCTTCTAATGGTGCTTTAATCATTGTTAATACAAAGCTTGGTATGAACTTTGTTTTTTCATCTATAACACCCATTATCTTTTTCTTTATAAGAGAAACTAATTCTTCTTTATCCTCTTCCTTAAAACCTTGTTCTAAAAGTTCATCTATTGAAATTAAATCTCTTTCTACTATCTCACTTATATTTTTTGCTATCTCTTTTCTTCTTTTTGGTATAAGCCCAATTATCTCAAAGTTTAATATTTTTATTCCTTTTAAAGGTCTAAATATTAGTTTTATAGCTAATATATTAGTAATCCAACCTATTAATCCCCCTACAACTACTAACAATACTATTTTAAAAATCATTTTTATTCCCCCTGTTTCTTTATTTCAATTATAGTTTCATTATACGCTATTTGAAGTCCAATGTCTGATATATATTCTTTAGTTAAGTAATTAGGATTTCCATGTCTTTCACTCCATCCTACTTCCATCATAACTACATTATCTTTTATTTTATTATCTATAATACATCTAGCTTTTATTTCTCCAACATTTGATTTTAATAGATATATCTCATTGTTTTTAAGCTTTAATCTCAACCCTTCTTTTTCATTTATAAAAAATTCTGAAATTCCTTCTTTATCCATAAAATGCTGACTAAATAAAGTATCTTTACTGTGATTTGTTAAAAGCCTTAAACCCTCTCTTTTCTTTTCATCATTTATTTCAAAGCTCCCAACACTAAATTTTTCCTCATTTTCTTTAAACGGAACCTTTATTTCTTTTGTTATATATTCATTTTTTACATTCTCTACAGTTACATTTAATGGTTCTAAAACTTTATTTAAATACTCTTTCTTTTTTATATCTATTGGATAATTTTCAAGCTTTAATCTTTTAGAAAGTTCATTATAAAAATTATATTCATCCATCAAAGGATTTCTTGGCTTTATTACTTCTTCTTTATATATTAAATATGGATTAGTCATTGAACTAAATAATAAATCTTCACTTTCAAGAGTTGCTGTGCTTGGTATAAATAAATCGCATTCTTTAGCTGTATCTGTCATATAAAGATCAAAACAAACCTTAAAATCTACCTTTTTAAAACTTTCCTTTAATTTGTTTATATTAGGTAATTGATTTAAAATATTGCTTTTAGTTATAAAAAGCATTTTCACCTTTTCTTTTTGGATTACATCTCCTATATTTCCACTACTAAACTCTATGTTTTTAGCATATTTATAGCTTTCATACGGGTCTAAATTTAAAATATCACCATACAATTTATTTGCATAGTTTACTCCTCCACCTTTTATTCCTATTTGCCCTGTTATCATTCCAAGAGTATCAATAGCTCTTATTGTATTTCCACCATTTTTATATTTTTGTAGTCCATATCCTAATATAATTGATGAAGGTTTATTTGTATAAAGCTTTGAAAGCTTTTCTATTTCCTCTAAGGAAACACCACTCATTTCTACTAACCTTTCCATATCAAAAGATTCTATAGCTTTTTTATATTCATCAAAATTTTCTACTCTCGCTCTTATAAACTTCTTATCTATTAAATTATTTTCTATGATATATTTTCCCATAGCTAATGCTAAATAATAATCTCCATTTGGCTTTGGACTTATATAAAGATTTGAAAGGTCTGCTGTTTTTGTTTTTATTGGGTCAATTGTAATAACATAGCTTCCATTTCTTTTTGCATCTAAAATAGCTTTCATTTCATGAATAGATGTAAAGGCTGGATTTTTCCCCCATATTACTATTGTTTTACTGTTTTCTAAATCCTCTAAGCTATGTCTTAAAACTTTTTTAAAATCTAACTTTTGTGCTTTTATTCCTGCACTCCAGCATGGTCCCCCCTTTCCTCTTAGAACACCACCATAAAAGTTAAAGAATATTTCTCCTATACTTTTTAAAAGACCTCCATTTCCATACTGCTCATAATAAATTATCTCATCATTTTTACATTTATTTAATTTATCTATAATTATATCTAGTCCTTTATCAAAGCTTATTTCTTCAAATTTTCCATTTACTTTTAGAAGAGGTTTGGTTATTCTTTTTTTATTTTTTATAATATCTTTATGATATAATCCCTTTTTGCAAATAAAACCTTTTGTAAAGGGATGATTTTTATCACCTTTTATTTCAATTTTGCCCTCTTCATCTTTATAAACATCAAACTTACAACAATCAAAACAATCTAATGTGCATCCACTGCTATATTTTTTCATCTTAAATCCTCATTCCTCTTAGTTTATCTAATATCTAAGTATCTATTTTATCTTTTACACTTCTATAAGCTTATAGAAAAGATACCTACTCTTAAATTAATGGTATCACATATTTAAATCTCTATTCAAATAAAAATTCAGATGAATTTTTCATTCATCTGAATTTTTTCATTCTAATATTTCACATTTATTATTTTTAAATTCTATTAGCCCTTCCTCAATAGAAATCATTTCTTCTTTTCCATCGTAAAAAAGTTTTACACTTCCATTTTCTATATATCCTAAAAAATTATGAAAATCTTTTAAAATAGTGAACTCTCCACTCTCTGTCTCAATTAACAGTCTTTCAACCATACAATCTGCCTTTATATTTATTCCACTTCTTATCTTTAAACTAAATTTTTCTTCCATCTTTAAACTTCCTTATAAAGTTTTATTTTTCTCATAGACTTCTTCTATAGTTCCTACAAATAAAAAAGCAGATTCTTTTATGTCATCAAGTTCCCCATTTAATATTTTCTTAAAGCCTTTTATAGTATCTTTTATTCCTACATACTTTCCTTTCATCCCAGTAAACTGTTCTGCTACTGCAAAGGGTTGTGATAAAAATCTTTGAACCTTTCTAGCTCTTGAAACTAAAATTTTATCTTCATCAGATAATTCATCTACACCTAAAATTGCAATTATATCCTGAAGCTCTCTATATTTTTCTAATATATTTTTAACTTCATTTGCAACTTCATAATGTTCTTCTCCTACTATTCTTTTATCTAATACCCTTGATGTTGATTCTAATGGGTCTACTGCTGGATATATTCCAAGCTCAGCTATTCCTCTACTTAATACTGTTGTAGCGTCTAAATGAGTAAATGTTGTAGCTGGTGCTGGATCTGTTAAATCATCTGCTGGTACATATACCGCTTGAACTGATGTAATTGCTCCATTTTTAGTAGATGTTATCCTTTCTTGAAGAGCTCCCATTTCAGTTGCAAGAGTTGGTTGGTATCCAACTGCTGATGGAATTCTTCCAAGTAGTGCTGAAACCTCTGAACCTGCTTGTGAAAATCTAAAAATATTATCTATAAATAAAAGAACATCTTTTCCTGAATCCCTAAACTCTTCTGCCATAGTAAGCCCTGTTAATGCTACTCTCATTCTAGCTCCTGGTGGTTCATTCATTTGTCCAAAAACTAAGCTTGTATTTTTAATAACTCCTGATTCCTTCATTTCTGTATATAAGTCGTTTCCTTCTCTTGACCTTTCTCCAACTCCTGTAAATACAGAATATCCTCCTTGAACCTTTGCTATATTGCTTATAAGCTCTTGTATAAGAACAGTTTTTCCAACTCCTGCTCCACCAAATAGACCTATTTTTCCACCTCTTTGGTATGGTGCTAAAAGATCTATAACCTTTATTCCTGTTTCTAAAATTTCTGGTTCTATCATTTGTTCTTCAAAGCTTGGTGCTTTTCTATGAATAGGAAGATATTTTTTAAATTCAATTTCTTCCCCTTCATCAATCGTATCTCCTAAAATATTAAATAATCTTCCTAATGTTTCTTCTCCTACTGGAACTTTAATTGGCGTGTTTAAGTCTAATGCAAGTAACCCTCTTCTTACTCCTTCAGTTTCTTCCATAGCTATTGTACGAACAACATCATCACCTAAATGCTGTTCAACTTCACATATTAACCATTTTCCTTCTTCTAATTCTACTTTTATTGCATTTAATATACTTGGTAGTCTTCCTTTATTAAATCTAATATCTACTACCGGTCCTATGACCCTTACTACCTTTCCATAGTTCTCTTTTTGCCATATCATAATTTTTCCCCTCTACTTTTGAGCTTCAGCTCCACTGATTATTTCAGTAAGCTCTCTTGTTATATTACTTTGTCTTGCTCTGTTATATCTTATATTAAGACTTTTAAGCATTTCATCTGCATTTTTATTTGCCATATTCATAGTTTGCATACGTAAATTTTCTTCACTTATTCTAGATTCTATACACCCTTCTATTATCATTAATTTTATATATTTTTTTATAAAAAACTCTAAAAGCCCTCTTTCACTTTTATTACTAGAGTATACTTCTTCTATTTCCTTTACTTCTGGATTAAATGGAAGTAATTTTTCATCTAATATTTCACTTTTTATACTAGACACATATTTACTGTAAACTATTCTAACTTCTTTTAATTTTTCATCTTTATATAAATCTAATACTTCTTTTTGAATTTCTTTTGCAAACATAAAATTTACATCTTTATTAAAGTCTATAAATTCTTTGTATTTATCTAATTTATATTTTTTTATATAAGACGAAACTCTTCCACCAAGACTTATTATTAGTTTTTTTTCTTTTTCATAATTATTTTTTATATAATCAATCCCTTGCCCACTAAAATTCCCACATAACCCTGAGTCAGATCCTATAACTATAAATAATATAGTATCTCCTTTTCCTTCTTCTTTGAAAATACTTCTTTCATTTCTTCCTATAAAACCTATCTCTTCTCTTATTTCTTTTATTTTTGTAAAATATGCTTCATTATCTTTTTTTAGTTCTTTTGCCACTCTAAGTTTTGATATAGATATAAGCTCCATTGCTTTTGTTATTTTTTGCGTACTTCTAATACTTTTTATCCTTTTTTTTATTTCTAACAAACTCATTTCTTGCATAATTATTTCTCAAAAAAACTACTTTTAAAGGATTTTATAGCATCATCTAAATCAACCCTTATTTCATCAGTTATCTTTTTTTCCTTTTTCAAAAGTTCTAGCAATAAAATTTCGCTAGTTTCTATATATTTTAAAAATTCTTTTTCAAACTTTTTAATCGCTTTTATATCTACATCATCTAAATAATTATTTATAGCTGCATAAAATAAGATTATCTGGCTATATACATCTAATGGTTCTAATATATCTTGCTTTAATATCTCTACTAATCTTTTTCCTTTTTCAAGCCTTTTCTTTGTATCTTCATCTAAGTCTGTTCCAAACTTTGAAAAAGCCTCAAGCTCTCTATATTGTGCAAGTTCTAATCTTAATGTTCCTGACACGTCCTTCATTCCTTTAATTTGAGCATTTCCTCCAACCCTTGAAACTGAAATTCCTGCATTTACAGCTGGCTTTTGTCCTGAATAAAAAAGTTCTGAGTCTAAAAATATTTGCCCATCTGTTATAGAGATAATGTTAGTTGGAATATATGAAGACACATCTCCCCCTAAAGTTTCTACAATTGGCAATGCTGTTAGAGAACCTCCACCATGCTTTTCTGATAATTTGGCAGCTCTCTCTAAAAGTCTTGAATGAATATAAAATACATCCCCTGGATAAGCTTCACGTCCTGGTGGTCTTTTTAAAAGAAGAGACATTGTTCTATATGCTACTGCATGCTTTGAAAGATCATCATATATAACTAATGCATCTAAACCTTTCTCCATAAAATATTCTCCCATTGCACACCCTGCATAAGGTGCAATATATTGAAGTGGTGCTCCCTCTGATGCTGATGCAGAAACTACAATAGTATAATCCATAGCTCCAAGCTTTTGTAATCTATTAACTAAGCTTGCAACTGTTGATTGTTTTTGACCAATTGCCACATAAATACAAACTACTTTTTTATTTTTTTGATTTAAGATAGTGTCTATTACTATTGATGTTTTTCCTGTTTGTCTATCTCCTATAATAAGTTCTCTTTGCCCTTTTCCAATAGGAATCATTGTATCAATTGCTTTTATTCCTGTTTGAAGAGGTTCATTTACAGAACTTCTTTTTATTATTGATGGTGCTTTTTCTTCTATCTTTCTAAAGCCTGAAGGTTTAATTTCTCCTTTTCCATCAATACTGACTCCAAGTGAATTTACAACCCTTCCAAGCAATCCTTCTCCAACAGGAACTTCCATAACCTTTCCTGTTCTTATAACATCATCACCTTCATTTATTCCTTCTTCTGAACCTAGAAGAACACATCCTACATTGTCTTCATCTAAATTAAGTGCCATTCCTAAAACTCCATTTGGGAATTCTAAAATTTCTCCTTCAATGCACTCATCTAATCCATATACTCTTGCAACCCCATCCCCAATACTTATAATTGTCCCTGAATCTACAGTTTGCAAGTATCTGTCATATTTTAAAACTTCTTCTTTTATTAATGATGTAATTTCATCTGCTTTAATATGCATTTTCTCACCTCGTCTCCCATTACCTTAAAATATTCTCTTTAAGATCTCCATACTGCCTTTTTATACTTCCATCAATAATTTTATTATCAAGGTTTATATATACCCCTCCAATTAAATCTTTGTCTATTTCTCTTTTTAAAATAACAGTTTTCCCATATTTCTTTTCAAGCTTTTCTACAATCTCTTCATATTGCTCTTTTGTAAGCTCTATTGCTGTTTTAACAACGCCTTTTATTGTATTTATTTCACTTAAATAAATAGTTTCTAATTGATTGACCTTTTCCCTTAAAAATGCAATTCTTCCTTTTTCAATAACTATATAAATGAAGGTTAATAATTCTTCATCTATTTTTTCTCCAAAAAGTTTTGAAAAAACTTCTTTTTTCTTGTTTATTTTTATTTCAGGATGAAGCATTAATCTTAAAAGCTTCTCATTTTGGTCAAATACATCGCATATTTGATTTAAGTCAACTAAAAACTCTTCAACTTTATTTTTTCTTTTTCCTATATCATAAAGTGCTTTTGCATATCTTATATCTAAAAAATCATACATCTTTATACCTCTAAAGTTTTAATGAACTCGTCTATAATTCTTTTTTGCTCATCATCATCTAACTTTTTCTCTACAATTTTTTCCGATAAAGCTATTGCTATATTTACAGATTCTTCTTTTATTTCTTCCATAGCTTTTTCTTTTTCAAGAGCTAATTCTCTAAGCTTTCTATCTTCTATTTCTTTAACTTTTTCTCGCCCCTTTAAAAGAAGTTCATCATAAATTTTATCCCCTTGGATCTTTCTCTTTTCAATAATTTTCTTTCCTTCAATTCTTGCTTCTGTTACTAAAGCTTCTCGTATTTTTATTAAATTCTCTGCAATCACTTCTTTTTCTTCTATATCTGAGATTCTTTTTCCTAATATGTCTTCTCTTTCTTGCAATATTCCTTTTATCTTATCAAAAAAGAATTTTTTCAATATAAAATATAATATTAAGAAATTTATTATTGTTGCTATTACTTTACCTAATTCTAATTCCATAATCTAACCCTCTTTACTTTACAAATAAAAGTATTATTGCTACTACTAAACCATATATAGCTGTTGCTTCTGCAAGACCAGCTCCTAAAATAAATAAACTTTGTATTTTACTACTCATTTCAGGTCTTTCAGCCAACCCTTCAACTGCACCTTTAGCTGCTATTCCTATTCCTATTCCCGCTCCTATGCTTGTTACTGCTGCAAATCCTGCTGCTAATACTGTATAATTCATAATATCCTCTCCTTATTTTACAAATAATATTATCATTGAAATAATAAATCCATATATAGCTGTTGCTCCACAAAGTCCTGCTGCCATAATGAATATTGCTTGTATTTTTCCTGCCGCTTTAGGTTGTTTTACTGTGGCTTTTATCGCTGCTGAAGTTGCAATTCCAGTTCCAATTCCTCCACCAATTCCTGCCATAACAGCTATACCTGCTGCAAGTATCCCAATATCACCCATTTTTATACCCTCCTTATTCTTCTGCTTGCAATTTTATTGTTATTATTGTTAGCATTACAAAGATTATAGTTTGAATCGTTCCATCAAATAAATCAAAGAATGCATGCCCTACTATAGGAATACCTATTTGGGCTAAAAAGTTTATTTTAGACAATCCCATATATAAAAGTTCCATTACTATAGTTGATGCTAAAATATTCCCAAAAAGTCTTAGTGCTAAAGATAATGGAAATACTACCTTTTCCATTAAAGTTATAGGTAACATTGCAATATACGGCCTACCATAACTTTTTATATATTCTTTAACTCCATTTCTTTTTATAGAATTTCCATGAACTAATACAAAAGTTATTATTGTAAATCCTACTACAACACTTAGATTTCTAGTTGGAGATGCAAAACCAAATATCCCTAAGATATTAATAATAAATAAAAATGCTCCAAGTGTTCCTACAAATGGAACATAACTTTTATATTTATCACCCATGTTTTCATCTACAACATTTCCAAGAGCACCATACATAGCCTCTATAGCCACTTGAACTTTCCCAGGCTTTAAAACTTTAAAGCCTTTGACACAAACTAAACTTACGCCTATCAAAAAAGCCATAATAACCCATTGAATTATTATATCTCCACTGATACTTATAAAGCCTAAATCAAGTTTAAACAACTCTCCAAAAACGTCCACTTTTACCACCTTCTTCCTTTTAATTAATATATCAATATTATTCCTCCTATTTAACTTTGTCAATATTTGTTAAAAATTTTTAATATATATTTTAAAACCAATAAAATAGAGCCTAATTTTTATGAAATTCAAAAAAATTAGACTCTATTGTTTTATTTTAAATTTTATTTTTCTTTACTTCATTAAACTTTTAAAATATAAGTTATAAACTTCCTCATAACTTATTTCTTCAGGATGATTTTTAAGTTTATCTTTATTTCCCATAAAGCTACTTGTATATTCTTCTATTTCTTCTTTAGTAATTTCTAACTCTATATTCATCATTTCTTCTATAAAATCACAAAGTTCATCTAAAGATCCCATACCCATCATCTCATGTAATGCATCTACTTTTTCTCTTTTTTTGAAAACTTTTAAATATTCTCTATACAAACATCCATTTGCTAATCCATGTGGTAATTTTTTATTATACGTTAATGCATATCCAAGCCCATGTGGAAGTGATGTTCCTGTCTGTGCTATTATCATTCCACCTATATTTGAAGCTATTGCTAAATTTTCTCTATCCTCAATTGTAAGAGCTCCTTTTTTAAGTCCATCTATACTTTTTGAAAAAATCCCTAATGCAACTTTGACTAATCCATCAGTAATTTTATTAGCATTTGTATTTAAATATCCCTCTACAATATGTGATAATGCATCTATAGCTGTATTTCTTGTAGTTTGGATATTCATCCCCATCATAAACCTTGGATCTACAAAAGCTAATTTTGGAAAAATTTCTTGTCCTAAATTTCTTTTTGTTTTATTTTCATTATCTGTAAGAATTGAATATTGAGTTGTTTCAGTACCAGTACCTGCAGTTGTAGCTACTGCTATAACATCTAATCCCTTTAACTTTCTAGTTGTAAAAAGAGTTTCTTCTGTTAAATCTGTATTTAAAATATAAACCCCTATAGCTTTAGCTGCATCTATTGGTGAACCTCCACCTATTCCTATTATAAAATCTACCTTTTCATTTCTTCCTAAATCTCCTGCTTTAACTACAGTTTGAACACTTGGATTTTCTTCAACTTTATCAAAAATAATATATTTTATATTATTTTCATTTAAAACATCCTCAATCTCCTTTAATGACCCATTTTGCTTTGATGAATTTTTTCCTGTAACTATTAAAGCTTTTTCCCCTAAATTTTCAAATCTCTCTTTGTTTTTTAAAATTACATTTTCCCCTATAAAAACCTCTGTTGGCATAAAAAATTTCATTTTAAAACCTCCCTTTCTGTATACAATAATTCTATCATAATCTTTATTCAATTTGTTATAAATAAAAGAGACCTTTTAAGGTCTCTTTTACATATTATATTTAAATTTTATTAAATTAAATGCTAATCTTTGATCCTCTAAATCTAAATCATACATAATTTCTGCAAGTGGCATTTTAGCCAGTCTTATATTAAACATATTTATTCCTAAATTTAATAATTTTTTCTCACCATTAGTAAGCTCTTTAGAATCTACACATCTATTTTTATCTAATGTTAAATCTATTATTAATTCATCAAATTCTTCTGATAAAATAATATCTTTTTTATTCCATAATCCTTCATTTCCTGCAACTATAAAATAAAGTAATTCATATTCTTTATTTTTTAAAGTTTTCCCACTTTTATTTTCCATATGTAAAAATCTTTCTTTATGCTCTTTATTTAAAAATTCCATTATTCTTCTCCTACGTTTAATTATTATTTCTGAATATTAATTATTATAATATACTTCCTTCTTATTTTCAAATTTAAAAAGAGTGGAACTAAACATTAAACACAGTGGAGCTAGAGGCTCCATGCCAACAAATCTCTTTTTTAATTTCTAAAACTTCAGTGAAACCACTAACTATAGGCTTTTATAGAACATAAATTTTTATACTTGCCTAGACATTAAAAAAGAGCAATTATAAAAACTGCTCTTAAAACTATTTTTCTTTTGCTATTACTACAGTTGAAACTATAATAAAAAAAGTTCCTATAAATAATGCAAAAGTTATTTTTTCTGAAAATAAAATTGCTCCCATTACAATACTTACTATCGGTTCAAAGGTTCCAAGTATTGATGCTGATGTTGCTCCAATTAATTCTATTCCTTTTAATAAAAGAATTATTGAAAGAATAGTTGATACTACTGCTATTAATATATATGTTATAAACATCTCTTCATTCACTTTTAAAATAAGTGATTTATCAAATACTCCATAAAGAAACATTCCAGCTGCAGCACCTAAGCTTATGTACATAGTTACAACTCTATTATCTATATTTTTTATTTTATCTAAGGCTAATATAAATACATTTATTCCATAAGTAATTCCCGAAATTAATGCTAATGTAACTCCAATTATACTTAATGTATTATTTTCAAAAGCTACAAGTGCATATACTCCAATACCTGAACATATTAATGATAATATCTTTTTACCACTCATTATCTTCTTGAAAAATAAATATTCTAATATACATACAAATACTGGATATATAAAGTGTAACGTAGTTGCAAGACCTACACTCAAATAATTATATGATACAAATAAAGTTTGTGTTGTAAGTGTGTATCCTATCATACCTGTTATAAAAAGAATTAAAAATTGATTTTTCTCAATCAATATTTTTATTTTTTTCACCTTTAAATATATAAATAATATTATTCCAGCTATTAAGAATCTAAAAAATAATACTGATGTTGGATTTGCTCCTGTACTATAAGACCATTTTGCAAAAATTGGCATAAGTCCAAATGCCACTGATGCTAATATTGCATATATTATTCCTTTGTAATTATTCACTTTTCTCTATCCCCTTATTTTTTATTCCATTGTAAATTTTATATGTATTTTCTTTTAATGTCAATTCATATTTTTCTTTCATTTTCTTTCATTTTTTTTCTTTTTCTTTCATCAATGTTGAAAACTTATTTTGTAAAAAAAAGCTCTTGCAAAAATATTTTGCAAAAGCTTTTTTCTTATATTTTATAACTTTTTAATTCATCATCTATAAGGACTTTTATTCTATTACTATCTAAATCGTATGCGCCAACAAGACCACTTCTATGAATTCCAAAGTCTGTATTTATAAGCTTTGCTCCTTCATCATTTTCTCTTGAAACGCTTTCTTCTAAATCTTCTTCTACATATCCATCTATATTTTGTATAGGTGTATGTCCTATTACACTGACATAATCTGGTGGAACTCTAAGTTCATCTTGTTGAAATGCATTGTCAAAAAGATATCTATCCCAAAGAAATTTCTCACTTTGTTCTGCCTTTGATAAAATAAATTCTATATCTTCATCTGTATAATCGACATGTGGATAAAACTCTATTCCTGCATGGGATATTATATGATCATCAATAATAAGCCATTTCGGACAAGTTTTTAAATACTCATAAAACTCCTTAAACAAATCTCTTCCACTTACTCTATTATATCTTTTAATTTCAAATATAGTTTCATATCCACCATTCATTAACCATAATGCTAAAGGCTCAATATCACTAACTTTGCAAATTCCTTCATTTCCATTTTTATCTGTACAAGTAACTTCTCGTATATCTAAATCGCCATTTAAATCAACTGCTTCATATGCATTCATAAATAGCTCCTCATGATTACCTAAAATTAAATGAACATTCTTATTTTCCATTACAAATTCAATTAACTGAGAAGAACTTATTCCTCTATCTATTAAATCTCCATTTATATACAGTTCATCTTCCTCTTTAAATTTTATTCTTTCTAATAATTCTGAAAATTCCTTATAGTGACCATGTATATCACTCATTATATATCTTGACATACGAACGCCCCCTAAATTTTTGTTTTATTTCTTACTTATTATACCCCTATCTTAGAATTTGGACAAGATTTCTTTTTATTTCTTTCTTATGTAAATCAACTTTTCTTCTTTTTTGAATATTCTATAGTATATCGTATAAAAAGGAGTGAATTTTATGAGTGCAAGTGATGCAATAGCTCTTTCAACTAGACTAAATGAAATTGGCTTTCCTGAGTTTACTTGTAAATTAATTAATGATGTTTTTGATGCTGTAATCTCAGCAAATTTAAGACAAACAGAAGCTTATTTAGAACTTGTTAAATCAGTAAGTAAAGATTTAACAACTTTTATAAATGATACAAAGGATTCAATTGGTGGAGACTTAATTTTTCAATTTTTAGCTAAAGTTCTTCCAGATCCTAATTCAAATGCTGGAACTGTTATAACAAGTGATAATACAAATACTTTAACTACAACTCAAGCTAATGCTATAAATGATGCTGTATCGATTCCTAATGTACCTATAAGTTTACCTGCAAATACATCTACACCTATAAACAATTTGTATGATGATATTTTAAAAGCAACTGCAAAACGTATTGCTGCAGATAAATATGAAGTTCTAAAGGAAATGGTTTCACTTGGAATCTTAAGATTAGTTATAGAAGATGGTGAAATTGAAACAAAACTAACCTTTACAACCTATGGTTCTAGTTTTTATGAGCAGTATCGGACAAACTATAATCGGAAAGATTTTAATCTTTCTGCCAATGCTAAAACTGGTGGCTTTTTAAGTGGATGGATTAAAGCTTCTGCTTCTTCTAGTTTTTCAAGTGTAAATATTTCAACTGCGACTATTAGTGATAAAGATAATACTGGAAGTTCAGTTCAAATATTTGGTGGTGTTAAAATAAAATTCAAAACAGACTACAAGCCTTTAGGCTAATTAAATTAAAGGTTATTGCATTCCTATGTAATAACCTTATTTCTAAAAGGAGATTTTTATGTATAAAACAAGCTTACAAACCTTTATAAAAACATTGATAAATGAAACCTTTAATGGCATTATTTCTGGCTCTTTAGATAATGAAAAGATTCTATTAGAGCTAAAGAATTCTTTAACTCTCTCTAACGAAGAGTTTGCTAAAAAAGTTTTCACTGATGAAGATATAAGAAATGAAGCTATAAAGCTTTTCCCTTCTGAAGTTTCTTCCTTAAAAACTTTAATTGATGCTGGGAATAGTTACATTCCTGCTTCTTCAAGAGTTTTTGAATTTCCATCTATTAAAAATGTAACTGATTATGATATGATTTCTGAAATTGATTATATAAAATCTGACTCTAACTTTATTATTACTGATATTGGCTATAACAATATTATAAAAAAAATCTCTATAAATATGGCAATATCTAATAAATTTCTATTAAGTGAAGCCTTCAAAACTGGCTTTCCAAAACTTTTAGTAGAATCTGGAACTATAAATGCAAATTCTTTTTTTAGTTTTGAACCCTCAACCTCAGGTTTAAGTTATACAACCTTTACCTGTAACAACTCTCAACTACAAACCATTACTACTGGAATTTCTAAAAATTTATCCATCCCCCATTCTGAATTCAAAAAAGCTGATGTTGTCCATCTTTTTGGATATATTTATATAAATAGCACTGATACTTATAAGGTTTTAATTCAAGCCAATGATTCCGCTTATGTTTTTATTAACAATATAGAAACTAATACGCCCATTACATTAAATAAAGGCTTTGCTAAGATTTTTATAACTTACAGAAATTCAAAAAACCTAAAGTTTAACTTAAGCCTTTTCCTTGAAAACTCCAAGCACAATATTATTAGTATAAACGATGACTTTTTATTTTTAGAAAACCCTACTCCACCTAATAATTTTTCATATATTTTAAATTCTTCTATCCCTTCAAGCCCAAGTATCTTTTGCAAAACTAATATTGATGCTTCCTCCATATCATCTAAGGAATTTATAAGCACTTTTTCAATTAATTATAAAATCATCACTAATTAAAAATACTAAAAAAATAGATGGACTCCTCCATCTATTTTTCTATATAAATAATCTCTTAACTACTATATTGTACGTATTTAGATTCAAATTTTAAATTTGTTTTTGAAAATTCATTTATTTGAAGTTCTAATATTAAATCAATTGGATTTTCTATTACTTCTTTATCTACTTCAAATTCTTCTCCATTTCTTAATTTTAAAACTAATTTATTATCTTCTTTTATATCCTTTGTTACTATTATTAAATCTGTTTCTTCTCCTACTTTAACTTTCCCAACTCTTGCTTTTCTTCCTATATCTTCTGCATAGGAAACTTCTAATCCTCTTATTACCTCATTTGAATTGTTTTTTACCTTTATATTTAAAAGATATGGTGCTATATACATAAAAATCCTCTCCTTTTTGATAACCTTTACATTCTATAATATATATATTCTACTTAATTTAGAAAATCCCTTCTAAATAAAAAAGATTTTTCCAAATTAATGAAAAAATCTTTCTTATTAGACAAATGGATTATAAAATCTTCCACCGTTTATATAGCAAAAGCCTATTGATATTATTATTAATGCTATAGAAATAGCTAATACAATATAGTCTTTATCATTCCACTTCTTATACTTGTACCATGTTCTTTTCTTTTTTTCTCCAAAAGCTCTAAGCTCCATTGCACAGCTTATCATTTCTATTTTTTCAAGACTTGAAAAAATAATTGGCATAATTACAGATGTTGAGTTTTTAAGTCTCTTTAAAAGAGGTACTTTTTTTGACATATCAATTCCTCTAGCTTGTTTTGCAAAAGATATTTCTTTATACTCTCTTTGAATATCAGGAATATATCTAAGTGCTATTGAAACTGAATATGCCACTCTATAGCTTACACCTATCTTATTTAAAGAGGCTGCAAATTCACTTGGGTCTGTGCTTACTAAAAATACTAATGCAATTGGTGTTACAATTAAATATTTTAAAATAAAATTAAATTGATAAAATAATTGTTCACTCGTTACTACAAAATAATCATTTATCTTAAATAATACATTACTTGTTCCATAGATTTCTGTTCCTTGCATTGGTGCTATAAGATACATTAAAAAACTATTTATTATTAAAAAGATAAGTATAAAATAAAATACAAAGGATATATCTTTAAATTTTACTTTTGATAATTTAAAAATAACTACACTAAAAACTAGCATTCCTAATAAAAACCTTGTATCATAGCTTATCATAGCACTTGTTATAAAAGCGATTAAAAATATAAGCTTTATAGCTCCAACTCTGTTGTGTACAAAAGAGTCCTTGTATGAATATTCAAGCATTCCATTCATATTCTACCTTTCCCTCCTATCCATCTCTACAAAAGCTTCCATAAGCTTTTTAGGTTTATCTTCACCAAATCTTTTTCCTAAATTATAGATTGATGTTCTTTTTAAATTTGCTTTTTCAATTATTTCTTCATTTGTAAGAATACTTGAAGGCTTATCTAACTTTAAGATTTCTCCATCCGCAAGAACTAAAGCTCTATCTGTATATTCAAGCATTAAATGCATATCATGAGTTATAAATATTATAGTTACACCATTTCTATTAAGCTTTTTTAAAAACTCCATTATTTCTAAATAACTCTTAAAATCTTGCCCTGCTGTTGGTTCATCTAAGATTAATATTTCTGGATTTAAAGCTAGAATTGATGCAATAGTTACCCTCTTCTTTTGACCATAGCTTAATGCTGAAATTGGCCAATTTCTGAAAGGATATAAGTTACATATTTTAAGAACCTCTAAAACTCTTTTCTTAATCTCCTCTTCCTTTAATCCCTTTAACTTAAGACCAAAGGAAACTTCATCATAAATAAATGAATTAGAAATCATTTGATTTGGATTTTGCATAACAAGTCCAATCTTTTCTCCTCTTTCCTTAATAGTTTCATTATTTATATTTTTACCTTTGAATAGAATTTCTCCATTACTTACTTTATAAAAACCACAAATTAATTTTGAAAGAGTACTTTTCCCTGCTCCATTTTTCCCAACAATACTAAATATTTCACCTTTTTTAACTTTAAAGTTTATATTTTTTAATATATCTTTTTTCTCACTATATGAA
Source organism: Clostridium sp. (assembly GCF_051650885.1). Taxonomy (GTDB): domain Bacteria; phylum Bacillota; class Clostridia; order Clostridiales; family Clostridiaceae; genus Clostridium. The sequence continues at coordinate 21,961 of NZ_JBOFRG010000101.1, read as the reverse complement.
AAATCTACATTTTTAAACTCTAATAAAGTTTCTTTTTCTTCTTCTACATGTGTCAATTTAGTATTTTTTATAAATTCTTCTATATTTTTTTCTACTTTTTCTAAATTTAAAGTTTCTACACCTTTTAAATTTATATTATTTTCTATTTTAGCACCGGCATATCTTAAAAGAGTTATATATAATGGCTCTCTAATACCATTTTTTCTTAAAATATCTTTTTCTAAAATTTCTTCTCTATTTCCATCAAATAAAACCTGTCCATCATTTATCAGAATTATTCTATCTACATCTATATGTAAAACATCTTCTAATCTATGCTCTATTATAATTACAGTTTTACCTTCTTCTCTATTTATCTTGTCAATTAAGTTTACTGCCCTCTCTCCTGTTTTTGGATCTAAGCTTGCAAGTGGTTCATCAAATAAAAGAATTTTCGAATCATTTATCATTACCCCACCTAAGGTAACCCTTTGCTTTTGACCTCCTGATAAATCATGTGGTCTACTATCTAAAAGTTCTGAAACCTCTACAATTTTAGAAACCTCTTTGACTTTTTTCTTCATTACTTCAGTTTCTATACAATCATTTTCTAATTTAAAGGCTATATCTTCTGCAACTGTTAACCCTATAAATTGTCCATCTGGGTCTTGAAGCACTGTCCCTACTTTGTTTGATAATTCAAAAATACTACTCTCCTGTACCTTTATATCATCTACAATTAAGTTTCCTTCCATTTCCCCTTTATGCAGAAAAGGTGCAACACCATTTATACAACTTGAAAGGGTACTCTTTCCTGATCCTGATGGACCTACAATAAGTACTTTTTCACCTTCATATATTTTTAAATTTATATTTTTCAACGTTTTTTCTTTTTGTGCATTATACTTAAAAGAAAAATCTTTAAACTCTATAATAGTTCTTTTCAATCTATCATATCCCCCTTACTCTACTTCTTTAACTAAGCTACCTTTTTTTATTCTTGTTTTAGAGTATGTATATAAAAGCATTGTTCCTAAAACACCACAGGTTATAATATTAGATAACCCTGCTACACCACTTTGTAAATATACCTTGTTTGCAGGCTCTGCATAAAATAAAACATCTAAAGTTGGTGCCACAAATCCCCAAGCTACAGCATTTGCTACCACTTGGAATCCATTATATATAAGCATTTTCTTAAAATTAAAATCTCCATCCCAAATAGATACAAACCTTCTTGAAAAACCTATAATAAGTCCTACTACTGCTGATGCAATAACCCAACTAAACCATGGTGTTCCATATGTCATATCCTTTAAAGTATGTCCAATAAATCCAATTAAAAATGCTGGCTTAGCTCCATATATAACTGCTATAAGTGCTAAAAATGCATAGCAAGTTGCAAATTCAGTATTTGGTATTCCTGTTGGAATAGATGCAAATCTACCAAGAATCATAAATACGGCAGACCCAATCCCTATAGCAACTATTTCTTCAATAGTTAATTTTCTAAACATTAATTTCCCCCTCTTTGTCCTTTCTTGTCAAAATTTATTTTTTATAACCTGAATTATATCATATTTTTTACAATTAGTTCATTTTTTATTATATATATATCTTAAATTTCGCAAAAAAATATAAATTTCATAATATTTCCACCTTTTATTTTATAAATATTTATTTCATATAGATAAAAAACTTGGCTAATTTTTAGCCAAGTTTCCTTTTATACTATTTCTTCTATTAACTCTTCTTTTTTAACTTCTTTTCTATTAAATAATAAACCTTTTTTATAAAAGTATATTAACCCAATTACAATAAATGTCCCCTTTAACACACTTGTTATAGTTATTGCCCACCAAACTCCATTTATTCCTAAAATATTTGGCAGTGATAAGAAGTATGCAAGTGGCACTCTAATTCCTGTTAAAGTAATACTTATTATTGATGGTATATAGGTTTTAGAAACTCCATTAAATATTCCAGCTGTTGTTATTTCAACACACATAAAAATTTGTGAATATCCTAAGATTTTAAGATATTCTGTTCCACCTATAATAGCTTCTTTTTCATTTATGAAAACTGAAAAAACACTTTCTCCAAAAAATACTAAAAGTACTGTTGCAAAAACTCCAATAGCTCCTGCAAGTACTAAGGTTGCTTTATATCCTTTTAAGATCCTATCATATTTTTTAGCACCAAAGTTTTGCCCTACAAAAGTTCCTAAAGCTATAGCCAGTCCATCTGTTGTCATCCATGATATTGATTCAATTTGTGACCCTACCTTTTGCACAGCAATCGGTACAGGTCCATATACTGCAATTATCCTTCCAAGTAACATTGCAAAAACTGTAAAAAGTCCACTTTGAAGTGCAACCGGAAGTCCTATTTTACAAATTCTTTTTACATAGTTAAATCTAACTTTTTTAAATATATTTACTCTTAGGTATGAATAATTTTTATTCATTATTAATATTAAAAATAAAACCGATACCAAAATTTGGGAAACTACAGTTGCTATTGCAGCTCCAAGTACTCCAATCCCTTTGAAATCCCCTACTCCAAATATTAAAAGTGGATCTAGAACTATATTTAATATTAATCCACAAGTGTTTACAAAGAAAGGAATTTTACTGTTTCCTACTGCATTAAATATAGATGTAAATACTGGATTAATAAAATAAAATGGCAATCCAAATACTATTGCTATTAAATATGTTTTAGCTAAACTTATTACAACCTCATCACCTAAATTAAAAAATCCTATTAATGCATTATTAAATATTAATATCACTAAAGAATATGTAATAGATAAAACTATATTCATTTGCATTGCTGCTCTTATATATTTTCTTCCTCTCTCAAATTCCTTTTTACCTACACATTGTGCAAGCTTTATTTCAGCCCCCATTTTTGAAACTATAATAAATGCCATTGCAAGCCATGTAAAGAATCCTGCTGTTCCAACTGCTGCAACCTCTAAACTTCCAAGCTTTCCTACCCAAATCATATCAATCATACTATAAGCCATCTGTATAAAAGATGTACCCATTATAGGTAGTGCTAATGCTACAAGTTTATTTAAAATTTTTCCTTCTGTTAAATCTAATCCTCTTACCATATATATCCCCCTATTTCAAACTCTATATAAGACTATTTTATTAATTTAATTTTGTCAATAATTTATTAATATAATAAATAAATTGTTTCTAAATGGCTGGTTCTGTATTATTATAAAGCAAGAACTTTATTTTAAGATACAAAAAAAAGAACTGTGCACTAATTTAAATTTTTAGTGACACAGCTCTTTTATTTAATAAACAGTATATTTATAATCCACTATTTTAGAAGGATTAATTATTATCAAAATAACTTGCTACATTTAATAAATTAAGTATTAAATTAACTAAATCTAAGTAAAGATTTAATACAAAAATTGATAAATCATTCTTATCTCTTATAGCTCCACTATTTAATGCATATTTCATAACACTTATATCATACATTACATATGCTGCAAATATTACTACACCAATTGCACTTATTATAGCTGATACTAGACTACTAAAGAAAAATATATTTATTACAGATGCAACTAAGATACCTATTAATCCTGCAAATAAAACATTTCCCATACTCATATAATAACCAGCTTCTTTTTTAGTAGCTTGAATTGCAAGAATTGCAAATAATACAATTCCTCCACCTACAACTGAGAAAAATACTGATATTCCTAGTACTCTTAAATAATACATTAATACAGGATATAATATAACTCCATATATAAATGTAAATCCATAAACATATACTATAGAAAAACTTCTTGGTATAATAGATTTTCTGCTAAACATAGATAAAACTACTAGCCCTATAACAATTATTCCAAGTATTCTATTTGCCATATATGCCATTTGAACTGGCACAAACATTATCCCAACAAAAAATCCTATAGCCATAAATACTAATGATATGGCAAGTGATGTAAATATAGTTTGCATTGGATTCTTTGCATAACTCATTTTTGATTCATAATTCATCTTCATCATTCCTTTCATTACCTCTTTATATACATAATACTCTAAATTTTTTCTTCTTTTTTTAAAAATTCATTAATTTTTCTAATCTTATTAAATTTCTTTCTTATATTTATAATAACTTTTTTTTATAAATAATGCAAAAAGCCAATGCTTCATTTATTAGCATTGACTTTTTTTCATATTTTAATTCTAATTTTCTTTTATTAATACTATTTTATTTTTAGTAAAAAATACACTTAAAACAAACATTAATAGTATTATTGCTATTAGACCTATTATATTTGGTAATATCTCCTCTATAAGTGCTCCATTTTGCATTTTTTCTATAGCACTCATAAACCATCTTATTGGGAAGACACTTCCTATTTTTTGAAGCCCTTCACTCATCATTGAAAACTCCCAAAATGCCCCACTAAGCATAAACATAGGAATTGTAAGAGTTGCTGTTACTACTCCATGTACTGCTTTATTTTTTACTAATGTAGATACCATTATTGTAAAGGAAACTGCAAGTATAACTACTAGGACTAAAAGTAATAATAATATCCACTCACTTGAAAATCCTATATTATATTTTAAAACTTTACAAAGAATATAGTATTCTATAACTGGAATCACTGAGAGTAAAAAGATTACTGTACCCATTGCTCCATAATATTCTTTTATTTTAACTTTTCCCATTAAAATTCTATCTCTTGTTCCATTTTTTTCATCTTCTATTAAAACACTTGATGCCATACCAGCTGAAATAAATATTAAATATATCATTAATCCAACTGTTGCCATAATATTTACGCCCTTATCTTCTGCCTTTATAAGATTATATTCTGGAATACTTTCTTTGTACTTTTCTAAAACTTTTTCTATTCCTACTTTTTCTACATCTATATTATTACAAAGATTTGCTAAAGACTTTGTTTCTGTATCTAATAAATTTTTAACTATCTCTGTCATTTCATTTTTATTTATAGAGTTAAATTTAATTTCACTTTTTTCTCCCTTTAAAAGCTTTTCTGTAAAATCTTCATCTATTGTAATTATCATAGAAACTTCATTAAAAATCAGCTTATTCATATTATCATCAGAGGCTTCTAAATCCTTAACACTTATAACCTTTAAGCTATCTACTGAACTTGAAATTTCAGCACCTAAGCTTCCTTTATCTTTATTTATTACTCCTACAGGATAACTACTATTATTTGTATAAATTGATGTGAAAAATAATGTTGCTGCTATTGGAAAAAATATTGCAACTAAAAGATATCCTTTTCTTCTTGAAAGCATTTTCCATACATTTTTCATTATATTAAGCATTTATTACTGCCTCCTTATCTCTTGATTTCAAAAAGTATACTAATAAAAAGATTATAGAAAATACTATAGGAATTCCCATTGCAATTTTATATGCGATAGTTTGAAAACCACATACCATAGTACTTGTAGCTGTTGTAATCCAGTAAATTGGACTTAGATATACAAGCTTATTTAAAACTGGAATAGAAATAATCATTGAAAGAGGTGTAAAGCATCCACCTAAAGCACCCCACACAAATGAGAAGATATTTAAAATTCCTGAAGTCATTCCTTCTTTTTTGCAAAGAGCTCCAATTACAGCTCCTGTTATAGACATAAATATAGAATATACTATAAATAAAATTAAAAACTTAACTGTATTTTCTCCCCAATCTACTTTTAAAACTAATGATGTATATCCATAAACCAACAATGTTTGAAGCGTTCCTATAATAACTCCTAAAGATATTTTAGATAATAACATTATTAAGTGACTTGATTTTGACATTATTATTCTATTTACCGTTTTAAGTCTCTTTTCTTTAAATGTCATTTCTCCTATTGTAAGCCCTAAAAATGAAATGATAAGTGCTAGTTCTGCAAATGTATAAAACTCTCCTGCTGTTAATTTTTTTGCTCCATTTATTCTTTCTTCTTCTACATAAGTGTCATATTTATTTTGAACAAAATTCATAAATGCAGTCTTATTAAAAGTACCTATTGTTTCATAGCTTCCATATTCTTTTAAAAAGCTATTAAATATTTCATTAAATATTCTTCCCTCTATTTTTGCTCCATTAGCTGAAGTATAATATTCTATCTTTTCTCCTTTAAAGCTTATATAAGCCAAAGCCTCATTATTATCAACCTTTTCTTTTATATCTTCAAATTTCTTTTCTTCTTTAAACTTAACATTTATAGATTCATCCATCGCCTGTCCAAAACCTAAAAATCCTTCTTTATATGGACTGTCTTCTTCTATGCTATAATAAACAACATGTTCACCATCTTCCTTAAAAACATTTCCTCCATCCATCATAGATTGAAGTCCTACAGACAAAGTAGTTATAAGAACTATTGGAAAAACTATCAAAATAATTATATTAAACTTTTCTCTAAAGAATTGCTTTAAATCTTTTTTAAGCATTGCTAAATACATAATTTTTCACCCTAATCCCTTAATTTTTTTCCTGTTAATGCTAAGAATACTGTTTCAAGACTCTGCTCTTCACTTGATATACTTTTTACTTTTCCATTGTTATTTCCTATCACATTAACTATTTCTACTATTGAATTACTACTTTTTAATGTTGTTACTCTATAACTTTTTTCTTCATAAGTAACTTTTTCTATTCCTGGTAAGTCTAAAAGCTTTTCTTCTAATCCTAGAACTTCATCTTCAACTAAAATATTATAGATATTTTTATTTTCAACTAAATTTTTAAGTTCATCACTACTTCCTTCAGCTATCTTTTTACCTTTATCTACAATAATAATTCTGTCACAAAGCATATCAACTTCTTCCATATAATGAGATGTATAAATAATAGTTGCTCCCTCTTCTCTAAGCTTTAAAACAGATTTTAAAATATGATTTCTTGACTGTGGATCTATTCCAACAGTTGGTTCATCCATTATAATAAGCTTTGGTTCATGAGCTATAGCACAAGCTATATTAAGTCTTCTTTTCATTCCTCCTGAAAACTCTGCAGCCTTCTTTTTTCTTACCTCTGTAAGACCTACAAACTCTAAGGTTCTATCAACACGTTTCTTTAATTCCTTTCCTTTAAACCCATATAATGAACAGAAAAAATTAACATTTTCTTCTGCAGTTAAATCAAAATAAATTGCAAAATCTTGTGGAACTACTCCTATATTTTCTTTCCAAGCATCAACTTTTTTTATATTTTCTTCATAAGTAATATCTCCCTTAGTTTTTTTAATTAATCCACAAATCATTCCAATTAAAGTACTTTTCCCAGCACCATTTGGTCCAAGTATTCCTAGTATTTCACCTTTCTTTACATCTAAACTTAACCCATCAACTGCTATATGATTTCCATAGTCTTTATATATATTTTCAACTTCTATAATTTTCATAATTTTTAACTCCTTTTCCTCTTTATGTATTTATTATATAAAAAAAAGACGATACTAATTAGGTATTAATATCATCTTTTTATATGACATTTGTCATTTCTTCTTATGAAATTTAAAAATTCCCTTTTAAATAATTAACTGCTATAGCTGTTCTATGCTTTAATCCTGTTTTTTCTAACACTCCTGTTATATAATTCCTAACAGTTCCTTCTGAAATAAATAACTTTTCACTTATTTCTTTATTATTCAATCCTTCACTAATACTTTTGATTATCTCAATTTCCCTCTCTGAAAATTTATATTTTTCTATACTTGGCTCAATAGATTTTCCTTGAATCTTTTCAAACACCTTTTCATTTAATATAAAATTCTTATTAAACACAGCATTAATAGAATTTACTATCTCATCTGGACTACTTCCCTTTAAAATATATCCTTTAGCACCATATTCTATAGCTTCACTTATATACTCTTCATCATCAAAGGTAGTTAAAATTAAACATTTAGTATCAGTAGTCTTTACTATTTCACGAACAGCTTGTACTCCATTTACCTCTGGCATCCTTATATCTACTAATGCTACATCAACCTTATATTTTTGACACATTAAAATCCCTTCTCTGCCATTCTTTCCTTCTCCTACAATTTCAATATCACCTTTAAGTGGTAATAAAACCTTCAAACTTTCTCTAATTAAGCTATCATCATCACAAATTAATACCCTTATTGCCATCTTTCCCCCTAAATTTCAAAAACAGTATTTATTACAAAACCATTGTCATTAAAATATTCTACTCTTCCTTTATTTCTTATAGTTCTTTCCTTTATTCCATTTAACCCAAGACCTACACTCTCAAAATCACTGCCTTTTCCATCATCCCTTATTTCAACTCTCAATATTTTGTTATAAATAAAGATGGAAACAATAACCTCTTTTCCTTCTGAATATTTAGCGGCATTTGTTAAAGCTTCTCTTAAATTTTCTTCAATAACACCCCATAAGTTAAAACTTATCTTTTCTAAATCCCCTTGCACCTTTAAACTTGTTTTCATTCTTGAACTATATTGGAATTTAAAAATTTGCTCTCTTATATTTTCAATTCCTAAAAGCTTTTCTTTAGGCTTTACACCCTTTAACATTTTTCTTATTTCATCCATTCCAACTCTTAAATTTTCCATAGCACCATTTAAGTATTTTTTACTTATTTCAGTATCCTTATCTATAGTTTCCTTTGTTACTTCTAATTGCATTAAAGAACTTGTTATTCTATGCCCTAAATGGTCATGGAGTTTCTGTGCCATAAAATTTCTTTCTTTAAGCCCTGCAATTATTTTATTTTGCTCTAAATATCTTTCAAGGTCATGAAGTTCTTTTCTTATTCTATGATTTTCCTCTCTTCTATCTTTATTTTTTTCCTTAAATAAAACTCGCTCCTTACTTCTTTTAGCTATTTCATTAAGATAAAGACTTATAATCACTATATAAATCGAAATATCTAAATAATGAATATTATCTAAAACTGCCATTATAATTATGCTTATAAGAATAGAATAGGCAATCTTACGCCATTTAAATACCTTAGATATTAAAACTGGTACAAAGTATATCATAAAATTTAATTTTAATATTACTATAGAAACCAATATAGCTACTTCTATTATGCCTATCATCAAATTTTTATTCTTTAATAAACTAAATAAAACTTCTAATCCTAAAAAAGATATTATAAAAACTACTTCCTCAAATATCTTCATCTTTTCAATATTATTCTCAATAGAAAATAATATTGAAAATACGCTTACAATCATAAAAACTATTACTACTTTTTTTCTCATCCCTCTATAGTTCCCCTATTTGTAATATATAGTTTTAATTTTTTTTGCTTTAAAATATTCTACTTCTTTATCTTCATATATAGTCGTTATTCCTATTTCTGAAGGAACCCTTATATTATTTATTTTTCTATACCCTGAAATACTACATCTCCATCCTAAATCAGTTTCTACCCCATTTATTTTTTCTCTTTGTCTTTCATCACTAAAAAATTCAATTATTTTTCCTTCATCATCAATTGTAAAAATACCTTTTCCTAAAACTCCATTATATGAAACTGTAACTTCTACATTATTTTTATCTATTTCTCTGTAACTAATATATTTTGATAATAATATACTTGGATTCATTGTTCCTTCAATAATCCATGCAATAAGTCCTGCTTTATATATTTGTTCATTTTCCTCATTAACTACAGTTATAATTTTTGCAAGCCTTCCTTTCATTCCCCCTACTTTTCTCTTTTCATCACTATAATCAAGTCCATCAAAAGGAATTCCATATAAAGATGTTTTTATCCCTGCAGCTCTATAAGGCTCATCTTTAAATAACCATAAATCATACTTCATCTTTAAATTTTTATTAGACATAACAAAGTCTACATCTTCAAAAATCACGTTTACTACATTGTGTCGAAGTTTTCCTATACACTCTATATATCTAAAATATCTTTTCATCCCTACAGGTAGATTTTCCAAATCCTTTTCCTTATATATCTCATTTTCTTCTTCTGTTAATGAAACCCTCTCTAACATTGATTTTCTAAATTTTTTCAACAAAAAAATCACCCCTCAATATTTTATTATATATTAAAAGGAAAATTTTATAACCAAAAAAGGTATAGATTAAAAAATCTACACCTTTCTACATTTTTTAGATATTCTTTTACTCAACAACAACTGCTGTTCCATATGCCACAATTTCAGCTGCCCCTGGTGCAACTGCTGATGAACCAAGCATAAAGCTAATGATTGCATTTGCTCCCATTTCCTCAGCTTCTTTAATCATTCTGTCTACAGCAATCTCTCTAGACTTGTCTAACATTTCTTTATAGGCAACCATCTCTCCACCAACAAGGTTTTTAAATGCTGAACCTATATCTCTTCCAACATTTTTGCATTGAATTGTACTTCCGGAAACAACTCCCTTAACATCTATTATTTCTTTTCCTGGATAACTTGGCGTAGTTAAAATAATCATAATTTTCTCCCCTATATAATTACTCTTACATTATACATATATTTATATATTGTTATTTTATTCCACTAATTCTAATAATCTTTTCCCATATTTTTTAATCTTTAAACCTTTCATCAGCTTCTATTTTTCTTTTTATCTCATCTTCTTTTTTATTTTTGCTCTTCTTATATTTGTATTTTAAAACCACATATATAGCAACTCCTATTGCTGATAAGACTATCTCTGCTCCTAAAGACAATCCTAAATTAAATTTACCATCTATAACCTTTATAACACCTAAGATAGCTGTAAATATAATAATTTCTCCTATTTGTCCAAAAATATCATTTTTCATTTGTTAACTCATCCTTACTTTTATAATATAATTCTATTTTACTATATTTTCTAACCCCTATTCAAATTTCTTTTAAAACTCTTTTTATTATCTTCTTGACTTGTATACTGTATGTAATCATCTATTAACCCTTCCATCTTTTTACTAAAATGTTTTACATTTAAACCTTTCATTTACATTTTATTGTAATTAATATTATAATGTTATATGTGAATATTATGTTAATGAGGTGATTTATGAAAAAATTTAAATTTCCATTTTATATTATATCTATTATTATAATCATTCTAGGAATTATATTTATACCTAAATTAATTTCACCTAAAGTAGATATAGATACTTTACAAGCTATGCTTAAAGATATCAATGATACAGCAAATGAAGCTCTTAGTTCTCCAACACAAAATCAGGCCAAGTACTTGAAATTGCTCGAAGAAGAGACAGATCCTTTTACAAAAGGAAAATACGCTTCTGCACTAGTAGGGTTATATTCTTTTAACGGAGATTTTGATGGTGTTATGAAGTATGGACAACTAGCAATTGATAACTATAGGAAAATTCCTGGTGGAGATTTTCTAGCTGTTTCTGAAAATAAATATATTGCTTGGTCAATGACAAGAATAGGTCGGTATTCTGATGCTTTTGTCTTCTGCAATGAACTTCTTGAGATGATTAATAATGATAAATATCAAGTTTTATCAGAAAATGATGTTTTAGATGCTGAAATTTTAGTATATTCTATTTATTTAACTACCTTTAGTGAATTTAAAGTGTATGACAAAGCAAAACTTTACTATGATAAGTTACTCGCTATTCCTTTAGATGATAAGCTAAAACTATCTAAAGGGGATGAAATGTATTATAGCTTAATGCAATATGCCTATACTACTAAAGATTATTCTCTTACAAAAAAATACGCAGAAAAATTATATGAACTACAACTCCTTATTGATAAGGATAGAGGTACTAATATGGCAGATTCTCTTCTTATAAATTTAGGACTAGCAAATATTTTCCTTGGAAACTTAGATGAGGGATTAGAACAAGTAAAAAAAGCTGAAAATTTATTTGTTTCATTAGATAGCGAATATTCATTAGAAACTGTTTATCATGGATATGCTAATTATTATATAGCTAAAAACCAACCTAAAAACGCTATGAATTATATTAGTAAAAGATTAAAAATTCTAAAAAAACATAACGATATTATGAAATATAATGCTACACTTGAATCTACCATAGCATATATAACTACTCATAATCTTAATTATGACTTAAAGCCATTATACAAAGAATTTTATGATACAACTATTTATTTAAATGAAAATGATAAAGCTAGCGATCTTTTATCAACTACTATTACAATTAATAATGAATTAAACACATCTAAGCTTAATGCATTAGAAAAATCAAATTCACTTGCTAAAAACTTTACAATTATTCTTATTTTAGCTACCATAGCATTGTTGTTTTTATCAAATAGGTTACTTAAACTTTATAACATCAAAAAAGAAAGTGAAAAAAAACTTTCTGAAATGGTAAATTATGATTATCTAACTAAAACTTATTCTAGAAGCTATGGATATAAACTATTAAATAATCTTATTCAAAATAAAACAAACTTCTCTATTGCAATGATTGACATTGATAATTTTAAAAAGATCAATGATACATTTGGTCATTCTGTAGGTGATGAGGTACTAGTTGGACTTGGTCAAGCTATTATTCGTAATTTAGAACAAGGTGACTTTGTTTTAAGGACAGGTGGCGAAGAATTTATTATTGCATTTATAAATAAGGATAAACAAACTTCTATAAATTTACTAAAAAAATATAATATTTTATTTTCTAAACTTAATCTTAAACATAATCTTTCCCTTTCATTTAGTGCTGGTGTTTCTACTAGAACTGATGAAGAGTTAGATACACTAATAATTAAAGCTGATAAATTATTATATAAATCAAAAAATTTAGGTAAAAACTTAATACTTTAAGCCAAAAAAGCTATGGAATTTATTATTATCCATAGCTTTTTTCATATACTAATTTTATTTTTCAACTAATCCATTCAATTTCTTAATCACACTTAATTTCCTTGTTGTCATTCTAATCCCTAATCTTTTTTCTAAATAATTATTATTTAACCTTTTCTTTCTCGCATCTCTTGGTAAATACATATATAAACATGCATTTCCTTTACAAAAGATTTCACCATCAAACTCTAATTTCTCTATTTCTTTTAATTTTACCTTATCTATATTTTCATTTGTAAATACTAAATGAATCCTTGAACTATCTAAATCTGCATTAAATGGATTTTCATTAATTGAAAGCTCTAACTCTTCCTTTGTTTTTATAATAACATCTAAATCTGCACCTATTTCCTTTAATATCTCATTATGTATCTTAAATGCTATTTCAGAAAAAACAAGTTCTGAATCTAATAATATATTACCACTTTGAATGTAAGTTCTTACTTCTTTAAAACCTATATTTTCTAATATTTTTACTAATTCAGTCATTTTAGGTATTCTATTTTTCCCTGTTGGCATAACTCCTCTAAGAAGTGCTATCACTTTCATATTGCCCACTCCTTTATAACCATAATTTAAAGCTAAAATACAATAAAACTAATGTTATTATAATACAAATTATTTTAACAATTATTTTTTCTTCTTTATCTCTTATTGTTTCATATATATCTACAATTGCATCTATAAAATCTAACAAAAAATTAAACATTCTTTCTCCTTAATATAACTTTGCCATACAAAATTCATCAATATACTCTCCATCTACAAGCATGGATTTCTTTTTAATTCCTTCTACTACAAATCCATTTTTCTCATAAAGTTTTTTTGCTTTTTCATTGTGGCACATTACAGTAAGTTCAGCTCTTTTAATTTCTTTTTCTTCACACCATTTATGAAGCTCTAAGAAAAATCTCATTCCTATTTTTTGACCTCTAAAATTTTCACGTATTCCAACTGCAACATATAAGCTATGTTTTATTCTATTAAGAGTTCCCCTACTACCTAAAAGAAATCCTACTATTTCCTCTTCAAATGTAGCTACTAAAAGTAAATTTTCATCTATAACACTTTTTTCAATAATTCCTTCAATTTCTTTAACACTTATAGTTCTTTCTCCTTCTTCAAACATCATAAATTTAGTTTCTCTATCTAAATTTATAAGCATATTTAAATAATTTTCTGCATCCTCTATTTTTGCTTTTCTAATCTCTACCCTTCTCATTTATTTCCCTCCATTAAATTGTATAACTTATATTTAATTATATCCTTTAATGGTATTTATTTCTATATTTTCTTGTACAAAAGCTTTATTCATGCTCTATTCCTGTATATCACAATATATCATTACTTCCATATTATATTATATAATTTAAATTTCAAAGGAGGTTTTTATGGCTTTATCAGTAAAATTTCAACAAAATATTAGAGGCGTTGTTGCCATTACTGGAAACACAACCACTGTTTATCCCACAACAACTACTAGTGGGATAATTTATTGCAACACCTATTTCGATTTAAATGAAAACTTAGTTTCAAATTATCTACAAAGTGGCTCTACAGCTCCATTTTTTATGCCTGATAACTCTAATGTACTTTACGCTGAGTTATTATGGAGTACCCAAAGCTTTTCTAATACTAATGGAATAAATTTCATTACACCAACTGGAACTATACCTAATTTAGTTCATACTGACACCCAAACTGGTGGTTATACAGTAAGAAGAGTTGTTGTTACTACAATAGTTAAAAATGCTGGTTCTGGATATTACGGCTGTACTAGTATTCCTGGCTCAAATCTTGGAACCTGCTGGTTTTTAGCTGTAGTTTATAGCAATCCAACATTTCCTTTACGTTCTGTATATCTAACTTCTGGTGGTGCTAGTGCCGGTGGAACAATTCAAATTTCTAATATTATAACGCCTTCAACTGGTCCATGTAATGCAGCTGTTGTAATGGCTGCAAATCAAACAGATTATATAGATAAAACTAAAGCTTATATTGGACATACAGCTTCTCCAACAATTCCTCTTGGAAATCCACTTCCTATAACTGCTACTTGGAATGGACAAGCTCCTTATGCACCTGCTTTTGCTTTTTTAACACCTAACATTTGTAATGGGAATCTGGCTGATCCTAATTTTTCATTTTTGGAAACTAGAGGTACAATGGGACATGCTAATTTTAATGCATATTCAGATAATATGAATAATGGTTCTGTTTTAGTTCCACCAAATAGGTTACTAGCTTCTTTAACATCTCAAAATATTTTAGGATATTTAAAAAACTCTCAAAACACAGTTTATCTATCCACCTCTTCAGCTGCAAGTACAGACATTGCTTATGGATTAATGATTGATTTAAATGAAGCTAAAATGGTTGTTACAAAAAGTGTAGATAAAGATTATACTGGAAAAGGCGATACACTTTTATATACAATTATTATCTCTAATGAAGGACTTATTCCAGCAAATGAGATTTTCTTTTTTGACACACTACCGTTTGGACAAGCTTCTTTTGTTCCAAATTCTTTAACCCTAAATGGAACACCTAACTCTGGTAACCCACAATCTGGTATTTCTTTAGGTAGTGGTTTTGTTCCTGGTGATAGAATGACTATTACCTTTAATGCAATACTTTCAAATACTTTAGCTACTAATGATTCTGTAAGCAATTTTGCAACTTTAAATTATAATTTTAAACCTGGCGTTAATGTTGCTACAGTTGTAGATTTTGCATTGTCAAATACTGCTACTACCACAATTCTAGCCATTGGAATGATTAATATGAACAAATCTGTTGATAAAACTTATAGTTCTTTAAACCAAATTCTAACTTACACAATAGTTTTATCTAATACCTCTGATTATGATTGTACAAATATTATTTTTTGGGATACTTTGCCAGAAAATACAACTTTAATTTCTAATTCACTGACCATTAATGGTAGCCCTCAAAGTGGGACTTTAGATCCACCAGGAATAAATCTTGGGAATATAACTGTTGGTTCATCTAAAACTATTAGCTTTAAAGTAACAGTTACTACTCTTCCAACTAATAATATGATTTTAAATAATTCATCAACTACCTTTGATTATTCTAATGGAGTATCTACGATTTCTTCATCAAATAATTCAAATGAAGTTGTTACAACTATAAATTACACAAGTATTGTTACAACAAAATTTTCAACCTCTGAAATTAATCCAAAAGGAACTACTGTAACTTATTATGTATCGATGAAAAATCTTGGTAATACAATTACAAATTCTTTGGTATTAGTAGATACCCTTCCATCTGGATTGGATTTCCAACCTGGCACATTTACTG
This sequence comes from Clostridium sp., assembly GCF_051650885.1. GTDB lineage: Bacteria > Bacillota > Clostridia > Clostridiales > Clostridiaceae > Clostridium. The sequence continues at coordinate 5,824 of NZ_JBOFRG010000101.1, read as the reverse complement.
AAAACAGTACTTCAACATCTAAAAATCCAAATCCACCTGGTGCAATACTACCAAATTTATTACCAAATGAAATTCTTACAATTTCTTTCACAGTTTTAGCACAATCGATACCAACTCCAAATCCATTTAACAATTCGGCTTATATAAGCTATTCTAATATTTTAGATCCAACCACTTCTTCTACCTATACAAATAGTATAAATACAAATACCGTTCCTCTTTTTATTTACGATATTGATTTAACTGGTTATAAAAAAACTGTAGATAAAGAATATACTACAATTGGAAATACATTAAATTATACTATTATAATTCCTAATAAAGGTAATCTTCCTTTATTAAACCCAGTATTTTTTGATACAATTCCAAATGGAACAAGCTTAGTTACTAATTCAACAAAAATAAATGAAGTAGTTGTTTCTAACCCTAATTTCTCAACTGGAATTTCCCTTCCTACAATAAACCCTGGTGAAATACTAACACTTACCTTTAGTCTTATTGTTAATTAAAAAGCTACCGTAGTAATAGACAATCAAATCTATTATTACGATAGCTCTTTTTTATTTCTTATATTCATTAAATTCTCTAGCTTGCTCTGAATTATTAAATATCATAATTCCTTGAACGTAATCACTTGTTACATTATTCCCCTTTTTTTCCTTAAATAGATATTCTTTATTTTTAAAAGGACTCTTTTCTCCAATTAAGTTAATAAATCTATCTTCCTTATATTTTTTCATAAAGGAATAATCAATAAACTCTTTTCTTGGTGTGTATCCATCTTTATTTTTATAAACACCTAAAATTGAATATACCTCTCCTTTAACTGGTGATTCTTCATTATTTAAAAGAATTCCAAATCTTCCATCTTCCTCTGTTCCATAATCACTCTTCAAATAGTCACTATAGATATGCTCACTTCCAAACTGACCAAAAAACTTTTCATCTTTCTTCAAATTATATATAAATGAAAAATTTCTCATCATTACTTTATCTCTCATATCTTTTCCCGTTTCTATTGGATATAAGCTTTTTATAGAATTTTCAAAATAGATATAATTTTCTCCAAAATACTCTTTAACCTCTTCTTTATGATTTTCATATATAACTTTTAAATATATCTCTGCATCTTTTTCTCCTTCTAAAGTTTTATTAATAGCATTTTCAAGGTTTATAGGTATCTTTTTATTTTTATCTATTAATGTACTTATACCTTTTATAGCAGTTCTTTTCTGATGTTCAACATCTAAACCGTATATATTAATTTTTTCATTTTCATCTAATTCACTATTGTACTTATATAACCATTTATAAAATTCATACTCTTCTTCGCTATAGGCCATTGTTCCCTTTAGTTCATTCATATAAAAATTCAAATCTTCTTCATTTCCCCTTTGAATATATCTATTTAATAATAAACCACTGCAATATCCTATTTCTACAATTATATTTTTTACATTTGCATTTTTATTTAAATAAGAAAACATTTCTTTTTTAAAGCTATAACTTTTTTTCATTGCATGTGTTTCACCTGATAAAAACACTTTATAATTATCCACTTCAATTTTTTCTATCCCCGTATTATTTTGGATATAATTTTCTACCTCTCTCCTATTCAAATAAAATCTTATACTTACGATAAAAAATACAACTCCTACTATTGCTATAACACTATACTTTTTTCCTCTCATGCTAACCCCCATTACACAACCTTTTATAAATTATAACCTTTTTATCTATTTTTTACCATATATGTTTGAGGATAATAAAAAAACTCCAAGAATTCAAAATTCCTGAAGTTTTCTATATAATATTTCTAAATTAAAAATGCTGCATATAATGGTACTGATTTTATTCCATTTTCAAATCCAAAATTCTTTCCTGATATTCTTATCGCATATTTAGGATTATATTTTTTTATATATTGATTTAAGCTTTTAGCTCTAACATGTTCTGCTGCTTTTACTTCTATAGGAATTATATTTCCATCCTTATCTTGAATTAAAAAATCTACTTCTGCACTTCCCTTTGATTCCCAATAATATGTTGTATATCCACTAGCATTTAAGGAGAAACACACATAATTTTCTTTATATACATATTAAAAGCGGAGCAAGTAAATTCTTGCTCCACCTTCTATTTCACTATTTTATAATATACTTTTGAAGTCATATTATAGATTATAAGATAACTTACTAAATATATTATCATTGTCATACCTATTATTAATGGAAATATTTCTGTTTCAGTTAAATTTAATAAAATTAATATTTTTTCTATCATTGGATATGCGAAAAATAAATTTATTCCTGTAAATATACATGGTAGCATAAATACAGTAAATACTTGTTTTCTTATTATTTTCTTTATTTTTTTATCTTCAAGTCCAACTTTTTTCATAATATTAAATCTTTCTTTATCATCAAAACCTTCACTTATTTGTTTATAGTAAATAATTAGGATTGTTCCAAATAAAAACACTATACTTATAAGCAAGCCCATAAATAAAAAACCCCCATAAAGGTCATTAAAATCTTCTCTAACTGTTTCTTTATCTTGTATTGTTAAATCCTTTATTTTTAAATTTCTTAAACTTTTTTCTATTTCTTTTCTTTTTTGAGGTAAGTTTTCTGCATCTTTTAAATCAAAACTTGTAGCATAATATAAATCTTTCTTAAAGAAGTTATCACTCATTATCATTGTTATAGAATCCATAATTTCTTCATTTTCTGATTTTAAGCTTCCTATATCATCTATCTTTTCTACTTTATATTTTTTCCCTTCATAATTCACAAATTTTTCTTTATAATCTACATTTTTAGAGTATACTAATACCTCATCTTCTTTGATCAGTACATCTTTTTTAGCCTCTTTATTATAAGTACTATTTGGAATAAAATTAACCCCCACACTATTGTATGCATTTGTTGTTTTTATAAAATTTTCCCCATCAATTATAAATGGTCCACCTGTAAATAAAGTTTCGTGTATGTCTTCTCTTTCAATACTATTTAAGGTATTTTTAGCTTTTTCTATTTCTTCTAAATTTACCTTTCTTAAAGTTATATCTATATGATTTGGATATCTCTCTTGTAACATTTTTTCTGAAGTTATATATAGCGTAAGACTTGTTGATAATGCAAGTACTACTCCTGTTCCTAGGATACATATATTCGCAAGCCCTACTGCATTTTTCTTCATTCTATATATCATTGTTCCTATAGTTATAAAGTTTTCTTCCTTATAATATATATTTTTTCTCTTCCTTAAAAACTTCAAGATTATTATACTTCCACTTGTAAATAAAAGATATAACCCTATCATAACTAATACTATATTAAAAAATAATGAGTTCATTGCAAGAACTGGATTTTCTACTGTATAGGCATTATAATATCCTACACCTAAAGAAACTAGTCCAATTAATCCTATGATAATTTTTCCTTTAGGCTCTCTTTCACCTACATTTTTACTTTTTAAAAGCTTTATAATATTGCTTCTTTTAACTTCTATCGTGTCAATTAACCCCATAATTAAATTAATGCCTGTAAATAATATTATTGTAAGTAATATACTTTCAATAGATACTCCAAAACTGGTTATTTCACTTACTTTTATCAGCTTTAATAAAAATAAAAATATTATTTTTCCAAAGATAATTCCAAGAATTATCCCTAAGGTTATTGTTATAAAAGATATTATTATTCTCTCTATTAAAACTAGTTTTATAATATGATTTTTATTAAGCCCTAAAATATTATAAAGTCCTAACTCTGTTTTTCTTTTTTTCATTAAAAAACTATTTATATATATAAGAAATATTGTAGAAAATATAGCTGTAATAATTACTCCAAACATCATTAGTCTTTGAAGTGATTCTCCACCTACACTTTTTCCATTTTCATTTAGCATAACAGATGCCATAATATAAAATATTACTACTATAATGCTTTTAACTATTCCATAAGGAATGTATAATCTTTTATTCTTTTTTATATTTTCTTTTGAAAGCTTAAAGTAAAACATATTATTCACCATCTTTCATAATAAGTGATAATGAATTACTTATTTTTTCATACATTTCTTCATCTTTCATACTTCCTCTATAAAGTTGATGAAAGATTTTTCCATCCTTTATAAAAAGAACTCTATTAGTTTTACTTGCTGCTCTAATGCTATGAGTTACCATTAAAATCGTTTGACCATTTTCATTTATCTTTTTAAAAATATCTAGTAAATTATCTGCTGATTTTGAATCTAATGCTCCTGTAGGTTCATCTGCTAAAATTAACTTTGGATTTGTTATAAGTGCTCTACCTACGGCACATCTTTGCTTTTGCCCCCCTGATACTTCATAAGGATATTTTTCTAAAAGCTTTTCTATTTTAAGCATTTTAGAAAGCCCCTTTAACCTTTCTTCCATTACTGCATATTTTTCACGTCCTAAAACTAATGGTAAAAATATATTATCTTTTAATGAAAAAGTATCTAAAAGATTAAAATCTTGAAATACAAATCCTAAATTTTTGCGCCTGAAATCTGATAATTTGCTTTCCTTTATCATGCTCATATCTTCACCATCTAAAAGATATTCTCCATTAGTTTGTCTATCTAGTCCACCTATTATGTTAAGAAGTGTTGTCTTTCCTGACCCTGATTCTCCCATTATTGATATAAACTCTCCCTCTTCAACTGAAAAGCTTACATTATCTAACGCTATAACCTTTTCTCCTCCAAATCGTGTACTATATACTTTTTTTATATTGTTTACCTTTAAAAATTCCATATAACTCTCCTCTCATATCTTCTTTATACTCTAATTATATGAAAATCTCCTACCTCTTCTCCATAGCTTAACCTTACACTTTAACCTTTAGACTTACATTTATGTCACATTAGCTTTTTAATGAAATACTTACCTTTGTTCCTACCCCTATTTCAGAATCTATTGAAATGCTACATCCTGCTTTATAAAAGCTTTCTTTTGCTAAATAGAGTCCAAGCCCTGTAGCTTTTTTATCTCGTCTTCCATTAAAGCCTGTAAACCCTTTATCAAAAATTCTTTTCAAATCTTCCTTTTCAATTCCAATACCTGTATCTTTAATAATCAGCTTGTCCCCTTCTAAATAAATAGCTATCTCACCTTTTTTAGTATATTTTAAACTGTTTGATAAAATTTGATCTATTCCAAAAAGAAACCACTTTTCATCAGTAATTAAAGTTTTATCTACTTCTTTTAAATTTAACCTTAATCCTTTCCTTATAAAAAGCCTTGCATACTTTTTTATTGCACTTTTTAAAAGCTTATCTAAGTCATACCTTTTTATGACTAAATCTGATTCTCCCTCTGTAAGCCTTACATAATTTAATGCCATCCCTACATATTCTTCTGTTTTAAATAATTCTTCTAAAAATTCCCCTTTAATAGTTCCTTCTAAATTATTTGTAAGTAAGCTCATAGAAGCTATTGGTGTTTTTATCTGATGAACCCATAAAGTATAATAATTTATTATTTCATTTTTAGTCTTTTCATTTATCTCTTCTAAATCTTTATTTTCTTTAATAACTCTTAAAAATTCTTTTTTATAAAGTTTCTCTATTTCAGTCTCTTTATCTATTTCTATATTTTTATCTTCAAAAAAATTTTTCACCTTATTTATTTTTTCATTATATTTATAAAAATCATATACTCCTAAAATTATGCTTACAGTTATACCTAATATAAATCCATAAAATATTCCTTCTAAACTTTTATTATGTAAATATGATGTTACTCCAAATACACTTAAATTTATTAAAACTAAAGCTATAACACTTCTTTTTT